>URBQ01000003.1 GCA_900546115.1 uncultured Collinsella sp. | reverse complement strand
CTTCGTCGAGCGCAGGGAGGACCTCGTGCTCATGGGCGACGTCGGCACCGGCAAGACGCACATGGCGTCGGCCCTCTGCGCGCTGGCGTGCGAGAGGAGGCTCGAGGCGCGCTTCTTCACGGCGTCCTCGCTCGTGATGCGCCTGAGGCGCGCCCGCGACGACGGGAGGCTCGACCGGGAGGCCGCGCTCATCGGCAAGGCCCGCCTGCTCGTCATCGACGAGCTCGGGTTTCTCCCGCTCGACGCGGACGGGGCGAGGCTGCTCTTCCAGGTCTTCGCCGACGCATACGAGAGGCAGTCGGTGGTAATCACCACGAATCTGGAGTTCAGCAGGTGGGGGTCGGTGTTCGGGGACGACCAGATGGCCGCCGCCGTGATCGACCGCATCGTCCACCACGGGAGGCTGGTCCAGTTCCGCGGCGAGTCCTACCGCGTCCGCCATGCCCTCATGCAGGAGGGCTAGCCGCTCAAAAAGCGTGCGCGCTTCCGATGCTCAGGCTGCTCAATTTCCGATGCTCTTTTTGCTCAAATCCTCTTGACGATACACAAGTTTTGCCCGGCAAGCGTCAGCACCAGGTCGCCATCGGCGCCGATGGCCTCGCCCACGTAGCCGTTGAGCTCCAGGTGGTCGGCATCGGTCCAGGCCCAGCCGGGGCCCGACACGCCCGGCTCGTAGTACGTCGCGCCCGCGATGATGAGGCTCTCCGCGCCCGCGGCATAAGAAGGCCCGCCAAGCAAAACGCATAGGCAGGCCATGGCAACAATCGCAATGTAATGACGGCTGGTGTAGGACTTTGCAGCAAACATACCCGCTCCAATCTTCGCAGGAGCCAATAGAATGTGCACCAGAAAATGCCCTGGTAGCAGCAGTTATTAGTTTAGCGAGATCAGGCAGTAAACAAAGAAAATGCCTCTGAGCTGTGCCAACAATTAGGTGTAAATCGTTTTGCCAATCGGTGAAAGGAGAGGCGTCTACAATCACTACTGATACGCTTCCGACATCTAATCATTTATTAAAGCCTTGGACGAAGCCCTAAGAAGTTGGCTGAGCCGGAGACGTCACGATGCAATAGCGCAGGATGCTGAGTACAGAGCTATTGAGCGATATAAAGGAAGCATGCGTAATTATCTCGTTGGCTGGGAATAAATAACGGCGAGTATCAATCTGGACTCTTATAAAAATGACTTCGTAATTTAGAGGAATCATGAGCATTTTCGAGAAATTCAACTCACAAGGCATGAGTCCTGCTGACGCCTTTGAGGAGCTTTGCTGTCAACTATTTGAGTATTGGGGAAAGGGGCAACAACAGTTTGATGACAACTGGACCTACTGCAACATAAGGGGCGCTGGTGGTGATGGTGGCATCGAGGCATATTGGACTAACGAAAGTTCCACCGAGTGCTATGCGGTGCAAGCGAAGTGGTTTCGATCAACTTTGACTTCTAGCCAATGGGGCCAAATTAGAAATTCGGTTCAACAGGCAATTAAAATCCGTCCAAATTTGACCCAATACACTATTTGCATTCCGCACAACTTAACCTCATCAAAGACGATTGCACATGGTAAAACCAGCCAAGGAGAAGATGCGGCGTGGCGCATATTTAAAACAGAGATAGAAAAGGAGAGCCCTGGGTTAGAAGTCATTCTTTGGGATGAAAGTCAAATAAACAACCTACTGGTACAGCATGCAAATGAGGGATTACGGAGATTTTGGTTTGAAAAAACCGAAGTTAATCCAGATGTATTTCAAATCGCCTTGGCCAAGACGGTGGCTAGGCTTAAATCAAGGTATATTCCAGATATTAATGAAGATGGAGGCCTGTCCATCTTTCTCGATAAATATCTTGGCTCCTATGCTCTCCGAAAGAGGCTCATCGATGAAATCGATGGCTATCTCGAAACATGCAATAACATAACTAGTATGATTGACTCGCTTGTAGCAGCGGCTTGTCGTAATCAGGAAGTCAACGACATGCCTAAAAGTGATTACGAGCTGGTTACAAAAGCCGAATCCTGTAAAAATGCTATTGAATGTTATATAAACAAACTATCGGTAATAAAAACCCTCTTGGCAATTGAAAGAGATGGGTTAAGTAGGACCAAGTATGATGCGCTCTGCTCTGACGATATAAGCTACTCAGATATTGAGGGCTTTATTGACGAAATATATGAGATTAAATACAAGCCGTCATTCCAAAATCATACCTATGAACTCAAGGACGCTCTTGCGTCTTTTCGTGAATGCCCCTCCATATGGGAGCTGCGCCGAGAAGCGCTCGAAACACTTATAAACCCACATTGCATTGTCGTTGGTGATCAGGGGACTGGAAAGACATGTGGGCTTGCAGGTAAGGCAAGGGCATTTCAATGTGGTGTCTCCCACGTTCCCATATTAATTCTTGCAAGTGATATTCCAGAAAACGCTACTTGGTTTGGAATAATAAAACAGGTACTTGGGCTAAGCGGAACCTGGGATGAACCTAGCTTATGGCAAGCATTGTCTACCTACGTTTCCCTGCGAGATATCAAAACTGACTCGATGCTCATTCGCTCTAAAATTGTCATCATGATTGATGGGTTGGACGAAAAGCATTCATCTTATTTCTGGGAAGAAAAGATTCACGAAGGAGATGCTATAACGAATCGATACCCTCGTATTCGTTTTATATATTCATCTCGCCCTTGGTTAATAAAAAAATTTGAGGATAATGAGCTCGATGACTGCAGCTATGAGATAGCCACAGGTGGCGACGTTCCGGTATATGAGTTGTTTGATCGATACATCGATCATTACGAAATTCGGATTGAGGGCGAAACACAATATAGATATTTACTGAACACTCCAAATGAGCTCAAATTATTCTGCAATGTTTATAAAGGTCAAACGCTAAATCGATCTGCTTCAACCACATTATCCCAATTGACATCTTCCGAAATAAAGCGCTTAGACACCGAGCTTGAAAAACGGTTGCCAAGCGTTGTTGATACTTCACGAAAGAAACCTGTACAGACTGCCCTTAGCTCGCTTTCACAGCACTTCATGGATCATGAGAGCATCGATGAGATCGAAATTGAGCAGAAGCTATCTCGATTTGGAATTAGGGATCAGGTTAAAGATGCGACTATCAATTTACTGACTCGCTACGGAATCCTTCTTGATAAAAAATCTGGGCATTCGTTTCACGATGTGCCCGATTATCTCCATCTGCCTGAGCCGACATGCTATATACCCGGTAGTAGACACTTATGGGATTACTGCATTGCGCAGCGCCTTCTTCAAAGCGATGCCCAATATTTCAAAGATATTTTGACGAATAATCAAGACGCTACAATGCTGTATGGAGTGCTTTTAGTCGAGAAGAAAGGGATTCTCCCGAACAAGGATCCCAGGCTGATTAATGCAATTGACGAAGACTATTTACGTAAAATCGATCTGTATGCGCTATCAAATGCGGACCCGAATACAACGGAAAAATTCAAACCATGGGCGATGGAGTTACTTTACGCCGGCGGTCAAGACTTTAGTGATGTTCTAAATGGTATCGCTGCTCGTGTTGCTAATTACCCTAATCACCCATTGGGTACATCGCTGCTCGATAGCTATCTAAATAGTTTTAAGAGCCCAATTGAGCGCGACCTTGTCTGGTCGCTTCCTATCGCAGTTAAGATGGACCTCAGAAGCTCACGAATTGCATATCATGAAGAGCGTCGCCATTTACAAAACCTACCTCGGCTGGACGGACGTGAAACTGCAGAACAGATGCCCCTGCTATTTGCATGGAAACTGTCTTCACTTAGCAATCTAGAAAGGAATCACTACAGAAGAGAGTTAATCAAATGGGGAATGAAAAACCCTCATGAGTTCGTTCACATCTTTGAAAAGTTTAACAATTGCAACGATCCTCAAATTCGTGAAGACATTTTTGCTATCGCTGAGGAAATCGTGTGTCAAGGTGACCTTGAGCCTGTCGTTATGAAACAGTATTACGCCATTGCTTATGAAGCACTATTTAAATGCCCTGACAAGCAAGGAAATAGAGACGCCGCAATTAGGAATTACGCAAGACTTCTTGCCGATCATTGCAATAAGTATGGATTGCTGGCTACAGGTGAAATAAATCTCTGCAGACCACCCTACCCATTTGATATTAACAATTCAGTGATGCCAATATATAAATCAGCAAGCTGTGCTAAGGCAATGCACGGGTATGAGCCGATTCATTATGACTTGGCGCGTTATGTTCTGGTCGATCGCTTGGCTTCAGCTTTTCATCGTCCTCAAGTGCCGTCTGGATCTAATGGACGATACGCTAAACTGAAACAAATTATGGAGGCGTCTGCGTTTAAGGCCAAAGTCGATGAACCTCTTGAGTTTGAGGGATGGGTTATTTCAGCTGCCTATCAGTATCTTTTGGACCATGGGTTTGATGGGGCAACCATTCAAGGTGAAATTGGAGAAGACGGTTATAGAACAGGCGGAATAGACCGGTCGATCACAATTGCATACGACAGGGCCGATCATGGATTGCGCAGCACCGTTATGACGATAGTCGAAAAATATGTATGGTGTGCACGAAATGAGATTTGCGGCTATCTAGCGGACAGAATTCCAATGAGCGAAAAATGTCTAATGGATCAGGATGTGCAGAGTAACTCATATTGCACCGATTATAGGAACCTCTTGAGTTTCGAAAGCCCTCTATTTGAAGACGCCGTAATGACGGCTACAAATAGAGTTCAGGGTAAGACACCTCACTTCCCTAAAGCCTTTTCGTGTAGCGGATTCGATCAACTATCGAAACAAGACTTTATGGAGTGGATTAATAACATATCTCCAGAGTGCGTCTTCGCCATGCTTGGCTACAATCCCGCTACCGATACCAACGGTGAGATTCTAAAAGGCCATGAAAAGTGTCCTGCTGTCCCAATCGCCTTGTACTCATGTGATTGGGGCGCCAGCGGCAAAAGCTCTCGTATTTGGATTCATGGTGGAGCAATAAGCTGTGAGGAGTTCAAAGAGCTTGATTCGAAAAGCTCGGCCATAGTCGATTTTAACGAGGGCGCATCCAGCTTTACCGTCAGCATTGCTTCTAGTCAATCGGTATGTTATTTAGCGCCGACAGAGGCACTAGCTTCACCGCAGATGGTTGAAGTCGATGAATCCGAATTAGTAAAATTAGTAAATAAGAATTCACGAGTCCATTCACGCTTAATACCTCTAAGTGGACAAGGTGTTGATCGTCTCATCGAGAAAGATGATTACTGGTACTTCTTTCCTTCGAAAATGGCCAGAGAAGCTGCCGAGGTTAAGCGTACTGATGGTGTTCATTATTTTAATAATGAAGGTGAATCCGTTTTTGAAGAAGTTCGTTTTGGTCTCGATTTCCGACATCAATATCATGCATTGCTTGCTGATAGTGTGACTCTTCAAAATGCCCTTCGTGCTAAGGGGTTTGAATTAGTGTGGTATGCAACAGTTCAGCACGGCCCTAATACATTAGTTAGTGAGCGCTTAGGATGCGACTTCGAATTCAACGAGAAGTCATGGCTTATCTGGGAAGAAGAGTCCGGTGCGTTTACTTCTTGTCCGATAGAAATAGGGGCTCTGTAAGTGGTCGAACGCGTAGTTTGACCAACGAATCGACCTGTGTTTTTAAAAAATCAAAAGCATAAGTTTTAATATATCAGGGGGAATATCGGCACCCGCCAATATTCCCCCTCAATCTCATTGTCCTTTAATAAGTAAGACCTAGCCCGACGAAGCCAGCTCCCTCCAGTCTCGCTAAAACAAATCCCTCGTATATACCTTGTCAGCAACGTCTGGACAACCCGCGCCCGGCGAATACCCGAAAAACCCGTGGGCGCGGACCTCTCCAGCTAAAATGGGCGAAGGAATTCGCGGATCTCTGCGTCTTCCACCCATCGCTTCACCGAGGCTATAGCGTCTTCCAAAACCATGCGGTGCCGCATAAAGGCCACTCCGGGCAATTTCTCGATCACCTCTTCAATGAAGTCAATCTTCCCTTGAAGAAGAGGGATTTCGCTCCCACTCCACGAAGCGCCGAAAGAAGACATGATTACTGGGACCTTTTTAAGCTCTTCCGAGCTAAGGTCCTCTTGGCACAGTAAGACTATGTACTTGACCCACAGATTCTTGGGTAACTCCATTGCAACATCTGGTAGATGATCGACAAGCTTCCCATTACACATCGATCGTGACGCCAGCCAAGTCACGACTGCATCGCCGCAATGCTCAATAGCGTAATCAAGAAAATACTTTAAAGCGAAAGGCTTCGACATGCTCCGCAGGTTTGTCTCAACCCCCTCTATGCCCTTCCATGCGCTATCTGTTGCGGCCTCGCTGTTCTCCTCCCTCCATACTGCTTCGCCCAAATGCTCCATTGCATAAGTCGCATTGAACTCCATGAGCACGGGCATTGCCCTCTCAGGAAATTGACCATCGTTGGCGACGATAAGACGAAGAACATCCTCATTCCAATAGGGATTCGTACCGTTTACGAGATTAAGTAAGACATCTTCGGCAAGACGCAGCATTTCCGACTTGGAGATAAATGCCCTTTGTTCGGCATTGTTGATGTCCCTAGGAAGAAGCCTATAAAGGGCATGCGAGCCCCTTTCCGGCTTCTGTAGGACGCCGACCGCGTACCTAGCGAAAAAGCCTGGCGTAGCAGAGTCGATTTCCATCGCGGCTTTATATGAAACGGTTTCGCCGTATTTGTCGGCTCCTTCCTCGATATCCCTTGCCAGCTCTGGACAGACACCGAACTCCTTTAACCGCGCTTCGTCAATTCGACTAAGCCATTCGGGAATCTCATTCTCCTGTCGCTTCAAGGCAAGACCGCGAACCCGATCGATGCCGAGCAAGTCAATCCAGCGAATGAGCAAATCGTCCGGGACTGTATACAAGGGAACATCAGAGAGGATGATCGGCTCTGCGCATTCGGTCAAAGTCTCCGCACCAAGAATCATGACGTCACTCAGGATTGGGAATGGAATCCCAGTTGAGCTTTGCCGGCCGGCAGAACACACAATCGAGATCGCCTTCAATAGCTCTGACGAGCCAGCCGTTTGAATAAGCTCGATCAATTCCTCCGAGACATCGTGTCCGCGGGAGTCGTCTAAGAAGATTTGGGCTGCAATCCGCATCTTGGGCGACACATTGAGGAACGGGAGTCCCTCTTCGGCGATGATACCTTGGGAAATGAGCTCTTTCTCCAGTTGAACAAACCCAGGCAAGCTGCAAATCTCAATCGACTCGATTCGGGAAATATATCCTTTATACGCCTCCTCCAAGGTCTCCTTCCACAACCGACCGGCACCGTCCTCGCCGCCGATACCCCGAAGCCCGGTAATAACCGAATCGCAGAGACGGATCAGCTCATGACAATCTCTGAGCTCTTTGAGGCAGGCGATCGCTCGCTTCCGCAACTCGATCATCGCCTGGGTGTAGAGGTGGTTGCCATGGATGAACGTGACTTTGTTTCCCTCCATCCTCGTCCGGCCCTCGTACACTGCCGCCAGTAAAGCCTCGACATAATAGGCAAGCAAAACCCCGTACCTATCCTCCTTTGTTTTGCGAAACTCGCACGAAAGGCGTTCAAGGACCTCGTTCTCGTATCGAAACCCGTCCGAATACGAGTTCTCGTTGAAGGACATGCTCGTTGTGAGTGTCTCCTTCGCCTCCCGTGGAGGCAAAATGTTCTTCTCCAATGCCATAAAGAACAGCTCTTCCGGCTCGCTGAATTGAGGGGCATGCAGAAAAAACGCGAGCGATGTGAGGATACGAGATTTCTGCGAATAGAATCCGGAAGCCTTGTCGAATTTACAGGCAAGGTAATCGTAGTTTCCGGGTTCGGTGTCTTCGATTGCCCCGAGAATATGTTCAAGGCCCTTCTCACCGAGGAGGAAATTGTAATCGCTTACCATTTTCCATCGTTTCCTACCGTTCGCCAACGCCCAAATGTCGTTCAGCTGCGATTTCAAGGAGGAAATAAGCTCTTCGCTGTAGAAATTGTTTACAAGGATGGCGACAATACCGGGGCATCGAGCATTGCCGCACTCCAGCTCATCCACGTCGGAAAGAGACAAACTTTTCTCGGCGATGAAGGCCTGGTAGAGCAAATAATCCCTCAAAACCTGTTCGCCCGGCGCTACCGCCATCATATCCTGACATGCATCCACCAGTTCGTCGTGGCACAGGGCGGCGCAAGCATCGACATATCTGTCATGAGAAATCCCTACCTTGGAAAGCAGGTTATCCAGGTCTTTATTCTCCTCTATCCTGTGAGCATCCAAAACCGAGACGATCGTCGCCGCTTTTTTGAAGTCGCTGCCCAGACGAGAAGCCTTATCTCCGTAGCAAGCTTCTATAAGACTTGGCATCGTGGAGAATACTTCGTCCCCGCGTTCCTTAGCAACCTCGGCCGCCGCGAAGGCCAAGCGCATGTTGCCCCTCGATAAGCGAATTATATCCGCAGAGGCTGTCCCTTTCGCGATACCAAATCCGTTCTCGACCACATGTAAGGCCGTCTCCTCGTCAAGCGGGTTGACTGCATAGAGGTAAGGCTTGCAGTACTGTGAAACGGAGCTCTTAACGAACCCGATCGCGTAATTTCTTGCCGTCATAAGAACCTTGATATTACCCCTGTTAGACACGAAGTCCGCAAACCCTTCGAGGTCTGAAAGCTCGTTGGCGTCGTCGAGCAGAATTAACGAAGGGTCATCTTTGGGTACATCGTTAGCCAAATCGTTCCAGATTGGCAACCTGTTCGATTTAATGACAAGAGGATAAGCGCCGCTGCCATTCGAAAATTGGCGCAGAGCCTCTACGCAAAGCTTGGTCTTCCCGCATCCAGGACGCCCATACACCAAGACGAACTGATTCTCATCGAGCGCGGCGAGAAGTTCGTTGATCTCTTTATCCCTGCCAAGCAAATCGACTTTCAGGGTTGATGCGAAGCTATTCTTTTCAACTGCGGATTCGAATTCATCCGGGGACATAATTTGCCCAGTACCTGCCTCGATGCCCAGATGCTCTTTCGCAAGATTTGGGTACCGCCGGGCCAACATGCACGCCATCTCGTCCGTGCCCACAAGATCAATGCGATCGTCAATGCCTCTTAGATAGTTGAGATCAGAACTGTCTAGCCTCCGGCAAGAATACGCAATGACTATCTTAACAAGCTGCCCAGAATTGAGCTCTTCTCTTTCGGCCTCCAGGCACTTCTCGATATCCAATTCGATTTTATTCTTCGCATCAGCTCTATCTAGATAATGGCCGCATTCGAGATAGGCGAATTTGTTGTGGGGCAAAAGCCAGATTGTGTCCGGCGTTCCAGGGGCGGTTGCCGCCGAATGGGCGGCAGACCCCCTGTGCACGGGCTTATCATACTTAAAATATTGCGTAAGCAATTCCTGGGCAAGGTTCTGAAAGCCAGCAGGATCGAGTCTGGTGATTTTGTCCCTGATTTCGATTTCTCTGCTCATCAAAGTTGCACGCTCCTCCGCTTTCTCTGGCAATCCGAACGCCCTCGGGTAAAGGCTGCACCAAACTGCCACGGTGAGCTTGATGATATGACATACGCCGCATTAGTGAGAGCACGATTGTCGATAGCAAAACGATCCAGTTCCGCGGCGCACGCCACACCTTCTCATACACCCACTGGGATAAATGTCATTGAGTTCGCGACCGCAGTGACTGTAAATGTATTTAGCGAGATTAACAAAGTACGGGGTGTATCGACTGGCGTCGATACACCCCGTACTCAACTAAGTTTCTTATTTAGACTGCGGCCGCCCAGCGCAGGCCGTTCCGCTCCCCTAGTCCCGCTTAAACAGATCCCTCGTGTACACCTTGTCCGCAACGTCCGCGAGCTCGTCGCTCCAGCGGTTGGCTACGATAACGTCGCAGCCGGACTTGAAGGCCTCCAGGTCGTGCGTGACCTCGGAGCCGAAGAACTCCGGCGCGTCCAGCGTGGGCTCGTAGACTACCACGGGCACGCCCTTGGCCTTCACGCGCTTCATGACGCCCTGGATGGAGCTCGCGCGGAAGTTGTCGGAGTTGGACTTCTAGTGGTGTACGCTGACGTGCACCTCGGGGCCTTTGATTGCAGCAACCTTATCGACAGGGCTCGCTTTGGCCAACAACGCGTACTCACCGAATCTGGCATCATAAGGGAAGAAGCGGGGTACCGCAGAGGCCTCAAGGTCCACCCGCTTTACATCGGAACCCCGTTAGGCGCCTTCGTTGACCACCGACGAGGTCGAACACGCGTTATTCTTGTGCAGTCGACATTACGCGAGAAAGGTTAGCGTTGCGAGAATTCAACCACACTAGGATCGTTTCCTATGACCGCAGTGACTGGGCCGTAGGACTTTTCATAGACCGTTGTCTTTATATCCTGAAGGAGGGGCCTCACAATCAAATCGCAACGATTAACGACGCAATAGAGGCACATCAACTCAAGCTCACATTCGAAACGGTCCCTGAATTGTTCGAGAAAGCAGAAGACATCGATGTTGCAAGCGTTGTTTCCGCGCTCTTCACGAATGCTTGCAAGTATACGAGGGAGACGCTCGCGTCTTCGGGAATCCTTGGTATTTACGAGGAACTCGAGATGCAGTACGCCACTCAGTTCTGGGGCCTGGTGCACGCCTGCGGCGCAGAGAAAATGATCTCCGGCGAGGAAATTGACGAACTTCTCTCGCGGCAAATCGAATGCCTAGCTCCTATCTTGGAGAACGACAAGCTCGTCAAATTATTCGATGCAGAGATAAGAAAATCACTAGTTGACAACCCTTATTATTCCGCTGAGCTGCTCATTCGCGAGTACGCGACGGAATCAAGGAGCCAGAACGCAATCTACCTCCCCAAATGCTTTTCCCAGGGCGACTTCGATTCGATAATGGCAGGCTACCTTGACGACCAGCGCGCTAACCCGAATTATATGGAGGCCCTTTTCAATTGGCCTTCCGGCGCAACAAAATGCAAATTCTCTCCGTCGCCGGACGTCAAAGTGCGCGCAAAGCAGGCCCACGATAAGGCCATGGATGAGCTATTCCGACAAGGCGCTGGACTTGAGTACGGAGCCGGTGTACAAATCGACCCTGAACAGATTGCTTGCAAAGGAATAAAGGTCAACGGCCTAACTTTGACCTATAGCTTTGGCGAAACGTGGCTCGGTAAATACACCGATCACGCAAGCATCATGAACAATTGCAGATACCTACTGGACGTAGTAGACCGAAGCGGTCTCATGGCCTCGCCTGCTCACCCCCACGAGGAGAGCGGCCTGCTTGCGACGCTGGGGCCCCACGTGCTGGGGGAATACCGAATGAATACGATCTCCAACACCTGGGAATCTCTCGCCAATGTCGAAGTTATCGCATACGCGAATTTCCTCGAAAGCCGCGGTACAAGGCTCGAAGATGCACTCGAATGGACGTACAACGTTTATTTTGCAGAGGAGTACTCAATCAATGGTTTCAGCTTGGCGCTGCCGTCAAGCGGAGCTTCGTGGCTCGACAAATGCAAGTCGATAGGGCCAGAGATTGAGCGCGCCGTTAAGTCCTATTCAATATATTCGAGGATTGGAAAAATCGACGGAGACTATTTCCCCTATGATAACTTTAAATCTTTTGGAACCCTCAACGCGCTCTCTGAGAAAAAGTACGCAATCGACGGAGCCTGCTTTAACAGATGGGGATTCTATCTGTTCTCCGACCAGTGCATGCTGACATTCAGAAGAGTTCATAACGACCGTGCTCGCTGCTTCTTCGATTTAATTTCGAATGCTATGGTCACCTTCGACGATTATGATGATGTATACGCCGAGGTACTCCAACAATTAGTCGACCGACAACTGGTAAGTGTGTGCGAAAAGACAGGCGCTCTCTCCCCAACCCCTCGATCAATTTGCCTGAAGGCCGTTTGGGATAATGGCGCGATTGCGCTTGGGGGATGCGGAGACGGTGATTTAGCGCTCATCGATGGGCTTGTCTCAGACGAAATGCTGTCGTACTGCGGCAAGCTGTTCGCGCCCGACGAGGCAGCATATCTCGATTACATGTTCAACGACGCCTCTTTCCCCAACTCACAGGGTCTCAGGAACAGATACGACCATGCGCATTCACCGATCACCGACCCTGATGCGATGAACATTCGATCCGATTACTATCGCATGCTAACCTTGCTCGTCGCGATTACACTCAAGATAAACGATGAGTTGTCGGCCGCAACGGGGCGCGGGTACCTCGAAAACTTCGTAGACTGGCCATATTACGACGAGAGCGTCCTCGAGCTCGCTAAAAAGCTGATCGAAAAGAGGCGTGATACAGGCTGTGATGCTGAGTCTGAATAGCTCCAATTACGACAAATCCGAACCGGGTTGATTAAGAGCCATCTGCCTGGACTTTTCTCGAGTGACAACATAAGGAGCACTTCTGCCGGAATCGAAAAACCTATTGCATAGAATGCAAACACCAAGATCGGCCAGCAGTAGTATCTCTTTTTATCCTGGTCAATTGAGTGCTAACCAATCGTCAGCGTAATGAAAAGCTCCTCATTACCTAACTTAAAGAGATCCTGAGATAGTTCTTGAGAAGTCTTCGTTCCAAAGCACCCTCTAGTCAAATAGGGGACTGAACAACCGTGCACCCGTTGCAGATCATCAGTAAGCTCCGTTCTCCTAGCCAAATGAGCGATATCAGTCAAATCGCCAAGCTTAAGAATTAGAGGCTCATATGACCGTTCATTCCTATAAACGGCGATACGCCATTCAGCTTGGTTTGCATAACGAACATTCTTTACAAACACTCCTGCATTAAAATGTGGAATCCCATTTGGAAAAACCATATAAGCAGGTAATGGAGCATGAGATTTTAAATCCATTGTTGATTTAACAACTTTAGAGGGATTCAACTGAACGCTATCTCTATATTCAACCGGAGCAGCTACAAAGTCATAACCCAATTGTAGAACGGCTGTCCTAAGCCTAGATATAAGTTCGCATGGATTGTCAATAACAACAATCCATGAACCAAGATCAAGGCCCGGATCGGGCAATTCAATTAAGTCGATTCTCGTATCTACTTGCTTAATGAGGACACACGAAAAGCAGCACACATTACAGTAGCCTGCGCCTCTCGGTATTGGATACGATTCTTTTGCAAGGACACCGAGTAAATCTATAGGAAAGCCCCGCATGATATGGGGGTCAAAAGATGCGCAGGCCCCCTCAAGAAAGTCCTGCTGCTCCACGTTTCCCTCATTCCAAAAATACCCTAGGGTATTCATGTATATATCGCCACGCAAAAACTGCTTAGCCCATTTTTGTTCTTTAAAACCACGGACAAGGCGAATCATAGGGAGAACAGACCGGCAGGATAAACGATGCATAG
Organism: uncultured Collinsella sp.; assembly: GCA_900546115.1. Taxonomy (GTDB): domain Bacteria; phylum Actinomycetota; class Coriobacteriia; order Coriobacteriales; family Coriobacteriaceae; genus Collinsella. The sequence continues at coordinate 79,720 of URBQ01000003.1, read as the reverse complement.
ACCTCTTCTTTCACATCGAAGGTTAAGACGTCAAATATAAACAAAGGCAACATCCGAGCTTAGCCTAACAATCCGTGCGGACCAATCTAACGCTCCGTATTCTTGTTCAGCTCATCAGTCTCTTCCAGCTCCGACATATCCGGATATCCCCTCCTTTCACACTCGTGCTCCGCCATGTACTTAAACCTCGTCGTCACCAATGCAAGCATGGAGCCTTGCAAAATGTCCGGGATGACCCACGTGGAGTTGACGCATTGGCTGAGCCACGAAGTCGGAAGCCTGACGGGCTGGATCAAGAAGCCCGACGCAGTCGATTGCAGCACGGGCGATGTCCCGTTCTTGGTGTTCAAGGCTAAAAGCAGGGAAAATGGTGTTCATTGCTTAACGTGCTATATACATCGCATCGCTCACCAGCTGCAAAAGGAATCAGACTTATACCAAAAGAGGTCATATCGGCGTTAGCCGATATGACCTCTTTCTTGACAATGCGACTTGTAGATAAAGCTAAAATCGCAGTTGGGAATACTCTCCCCTAGTCCCTCTTAAACAGGTCCCTCGTGTAGACCTTGTCCGCCACGTCCGCGAGCTCGTCGCTCCAGCGGTTGGCCACGATCACGTCGCAGCCGGCCTTGAAGGCCTCCAGGTCGTGGGTCACCTCGGACCCGAAGAACTCCGGGTCGTCCAGCGTGGGCTCGTAGACCACCACGGGCACGCCCTTGGCCTTCACGCGCTTCATGACGCCCTGGATGGAGCTCGCGCGGAAGTTGTCGGAGTTGGACTTCATCGTCAGGCGGTAGACGCCCACGACCGGCTTCGGCTTGCCCCCGTACACGCGGTCCCACACCATCTGCAGTACCTCGTCGGCCACGAAGTCCGTGCGGGTGCGGTTGGCCTCCGCGATGGCCAAGATCAGGTTATGGGGCACGTCCTTGTAGTTGGCCAGCAGCTGCTGAGTGTCCACAGTAGACGACTGCCAACGTAGTCGAAGTTGACTAAATGCCCCCTACTTCTTCCGTCCCCAAAACGAGAAATGACTTGATAACACATGTCAAATCGCTTGAGACACATAAGAGTAACGACAATAAAATTGCAGCATAGAGCTAGAGAGCTGTAAATAGGTTATTCACAGCTGCAATATCTTTAATCTCACCAGATAATTTGATGAAAATGAATCCGACGAATGAAGACCTTAGAAGGTTCCACACGGTTTCCGTTGATATAAGAACAGAGGATGCACAAAGATCGACCCAAGCGACTAGCGGCTAGGCTCCTACATGCGGGAAGAGATCAACTTGGCTATCTCGTCTGAAGGACCCTGTTTCCTCAGCTTCGTGTAATCTCGCACATCGGTGGAGGCAATTTTCTTCAAAAGTACAGTGGTCGCTGCGTCGCCCGCTGCAATTGTCCTTGAATCGATCTCGGAAACCTTCGCCCTAAGGATTTTTTCGATATTGGTTCGCTTTCCAACCTTCCTAGTCTTGGCCCTAGTCTTAGCCATTTTCTACCTCCCATTCGAAGTCACTCCGCGCCCGGTGCATGTGATGAGAGCGTGGTTGAATAGGTCGTGCAGAAGCAGATAGAGGGTGATGTCCTCAATCCCGAACGCATTCTTCCTTTTCGAGCTTACGTATAGAATGCCGACGAGCGAACTGCCATTACCATCATTCATGATAAGTCGTGAAATCAAAAGGCTTCTGTCCTCATCACCGAGTGACATAGAATTAGTATCGCTGTCGAGCTGCCCTAACTCTCTCGCTTTCATCGTGTTGGAGCAGAGAATAACGGTGTAATTGTGCAGCTGGTCACTTTCGAGGGCTTCGAGAAGACAACTGCTGGAGGAGAGCGACTCGGTAGAACGCTCGCGCCCGTCATCGAGATTCCCACTGCGCGCCCTCGTTACATAGCTCTTAGTATTGGCATCGTAAAGCCTGACAGCGCAACCAATTCCCGAATGAGGGTGCATGATAGAGAAACACTTGCAGATATCACTACAGCAGTGGCTGGCTAACTCTGATATGCGCATCTCTTCGGAATGCGTCTTCTTGCTCCAGCTGTAGTTCAGCCCTTCCACGGCGCTCAGAAGGTGGCTGTGTTTTGAAATGGAAATGATCAGACGAAAGCAGCAAATGAGGAGCGCCAGAAAAAATCCGAAGAAAAGCGTCGAGAAAGGCAGCATAGAAAGCATGCCACATGCGGTGACAAGGAATGCGGGCAATCTATTCTCGGTGATCAGCGATTCCGCGCAAAGCTTGAGTAGCCAAGAGACGCCTACGCAAACCGCAGAAAGAGACCCGTAGGAGGTCAAATAAACAGGAATGCCGCTTTTGAGCCCATGGCTATACCCTCGATATTCAGATAGCCGCCCGGTGCCCTGCTTTCCGTAGCGAGCGAGGTTCTCTAGCTTATACCTGAGCGCAAATCCCATTACTAACCCTTTAGCGGACATGCTTTAAGGCAGGCCCTACAGCCGATACAGGCGGATGCATCGATAGCGAGATATAGGAAGCCCTCATCAACGGGAAACAACAAGACTGCGTCCTTGGGGCACGAAAAAGCGCAAGCAGTACAGCCGCAGCAGTCGCTCTTGGACGTACAGAGTCCAGGGAAGCGTTCGGGTGTGATGGCGTTATCGTGATTAAGGAACCTTGTGAATCCTTCGAATTCACGTCCCGAAAATGACTCGATGCCTTCACCGACACCAATGCAGATAATTGGCCAGGCTTCGACAACCAAGGCTTCTGCAGGACGGTCCTGACGACCGATCTTCATTCCAATCACCTCACCTCACCATTCCCTTTTTTATATGACATTCAATCTTATGCTTAACACAAAAAGCCTTGACCTTCTCTGCAGAAGTTCGGTAAGTGCCTTCATGTTCGACAAACGCGGTAGTTCTCTTGTCGCAATGTGTGTTACCGAACACAATACGATCGACAAAGGTTATCTTTTCGAGTACTTGGCTTAAATCCTGATCGAAAACGTTCGGAGTGGGATATGGCTCCATAGTAACCCAGGTTTTCGTCCCCTTGTCATGAAAATATTTGAGCGCGGTTAGACGTTGTGGATAATTAACTGCCCCAGGCTCCATTAACTCACGGTATTGCTCATTGGTAGAAGTAGAACTTATACCATAAACATTCAAATTTTCCTTAGAAAGTAACGCCAATTCGCTCGGCAGAACTCCCTTTTTAAATCGCTGAAAGAGCACCGTGCGATGCTGATGAGACGATAGGCATGACGGGTTCCGCATCGGACATCTCCGCGAAGGCATCCGCCGTCCAGCAGTACTCGAGCATCACGATCAGCCTCAATCTGCAAACCGCCTACGATCAGGTTCACGCTGCTGTTGCTCTCATTTCGCTTGAAGAAATCGAGATACCGAGACTCAGGGTTTGAGGGGTTTAGTCACAGGGGAAATAGCGTTTGTGGGTTAAAATGCACTCATAAAAATTTTTAGCGATTTATCTTTTCGATCTGGGTTGCAATACGCTCCGCCATCAGGCGATACCCCTCGCCATTGGGATGAAAACGATCTTTGTTGTAGCAGGAATCCCAGCCTGAAACATCGACCTGAGACTTGAACAGGCAATAGAAATCGATGAAACCTAGGGAGCGCTCCAAAGCCAGGGAGCAAATCCTTTGGTTATACAGTTCGTACTGCTCGGGCGTACCCGGGAATAACTTCTCGCTGATGTAAACGCATGAGCAGGGAACAACTTTGAAGCCCAAGTCCAGCAGGCGGTCAAGCAGCTTTGCATACTGGGGCGAAAACGAATCCAGGGGCATCCATTGCTCCGTACCGTCAACAAGCTTGATCACCCCCGACAGCACTTTTCTGCAAAGGTTATCAGCATGCTGTCCCATACGCTTCGCGAGCGTGCATGAATAGAAAGGGCGCGGCATGAGCATGCCTCCACCCTGGAATCTATTGGGAATGTGCGGGAAAACGTGACCTGTACGGCTGGGTCGAACTTGCGCATCAACATTGCCGTACAACACGACGCACACATCGCCATCCCTTGTAAAGCGTACTTTATTCTCATCCAGCAGCTTCAAGGCGTAATCGACCATCGTGCCAGTATAGGCAAGGTTTACAACATCGTAAGATTCTCCCAGTAGTTGCGAGAGTTCGCCAGAAAAGTTGACTTTCTTGCTGCCGAGCCCCTGTGTAATACTGTCGCCAAGCAGGTATACCTTGTTTTTGCCATCACTCACAGCGCGCCTTCTCTACCAATTCCGTAATTGCAATAGCCGCATTCGTGTAATAGTCATCCCAAGTCGTATTCAGAGCGCACTTTCGTGCTGCCTCCGCCATGCCCGGAATCTTACTTCGATTGTCGAGGAACCAGTTGATTTTGTCGCGAAGCGCTGCTGCGTCCTGCGTAGGCACTACAAACCCGTTCTCTCCTTCAACCACACAATCGGCCGCACCCGTGTTATCTGAGCAAACCACAGGCAACCCCGAGGCAAAGCCCTCCATGATTGAGAGGGAAAACCCATCTCCAAGCGATGGGAAGAGCATCACATCGGCAGAAAGCAGCAGTTCAGACACTTCATCATGCTGAACCATTCCTTTAAACTCAATGTTTGAGGGGAGTGAGGCAATAATCGAATCCGGGATGCAGATAGCGCCCACGCAAACAAGTCGCGCACGCGATGCTTCAATATCTCTGAACGCCTCCAGAAGGTAGGAAATCCCCTTGTGCTCAGCAACTTGCCCAAGATACACAAAGGTCAACGGCTCATCATCCGCTTTCGCCTGGCGCGGGGCATATAAAAAAGAGGAGACATCAACGCCATAGTGGCACACCCTGCATTTGTCCTGAGGGATTCCCGAATAGCCAAGGGTGCGCTCAACAAATGTCGAGCCACACAAAAAAGCATCGGTAGCCGCAAGTTCGCGCTTTGTCCTATCAACGTCAACCGGATTCCAGATCCTCTTCCAGCCGTGAAGGCTATCCGAGAAGTCGGGATTGAGTTTAACGTCCTTTTCGTACACTGAGCGTAAATAGAGGGCATTACCGGCCGACATATCGGCTATGCAGATCGTAGAGGGCGACAGGCGCTTCACATCTTCAAATAGAACGGCAGAATGGCCGTCGTATCCAACAATGGCGTCGGCTCTGGTCTTTGCAACAAGTTTAGCGACTTTTCGAGCGAAACGGTCGTCGACAATACGCTCAACTTGTGAGCACCAGCGCTTCGCAAACGACAGATTATGCGTGAACAAAAATGCAAGTCCACCGAACTCCGAGTATTGAATCACCAATTCGTTCGGCAGACCATTGCTATGCCTGGCAGTTGCTTTCTTTCTCCAAAATGGTGGCAATAATCTTGCCGCCATTGCCGTTAAGGTATGGGGACGATAGTAAACCGTTGTGCAATATGCCTCAAGCATATGAGAACGATTGAGTGCTTCGGCCAGTCGATATGAATGTTGGCGCTGTGGGTGCGCGACGATTATTTTCATGGAATGAACCCTATCCTTTGCTACGAATCGATTTGAATTGAGAGCGTAAACGATTGCGACATGCGAATATGCAAAATAAAAGTGCCACAACGAATGCGTAGCGTACGGGCCCGAGCGTGTAAAGAACAAGCGATATCGCCGCAAAAAGGCATGTCAAAGCGCCAATAAAGCACAGGAACCTGGCATCATAGATACGAAGGCCCACTCCCTTGCTCTTGAGCGTCTTCTTCATAAACAAGTAATGAAGCATAGCGGTACCCATATAGCAGACAGCCGTAACGTATGCGGAGGCGATATATCCGAACAGCGGGATAGCGATAACGTTTAGGACGATATTCAAAACAGCCGACAGTACCGATGCGGTTGCCACATAGCCTGCTTTGCCGTAGTAAATTTCGACGTTCACAAACAAGGTGTAGAGAAAAGTAAACACAACACCAGTAGCTATGGGCGGAATACACCATATTGCTTCCGCATAATCTCCCGTTGCAAGCACAGCAACGCACTCCGGCGCCAGAAGCATAAGGATAAACACCAGCACGGCGACAAGCAGAGCCGCAGCGTTAGACACACCCGCAATAGAGCGACAATCGCCCGATTTCAGCTTACTATAGAGCCATGGTACAAGCGATGAGTTGATACCGTTGCTGACCATAACAAGCAAAAGACCAGCGGAGTGTGCCACCCCGTAGATTGCAACTTTGGCGTTGTCGAGAAACCAGCTGATCAGGACTTTGTCGGCTTGATTGAGCAATACCTGCGATGCGTAATGCGGCGTGAGGGGCACGCCCATCTTGACCGAAGCACTCCACCAGTCACGGTCAAAGCAGTGCCGCGAGTGCTTAAGAAAGTCAATCATCACAACTACCGTGGCTGCTAAATAAGGAGCGAGATTGCTCACTACTCGCGCAAGTACCTTATAACCGCTGGGTGCCAGTTGCACAGCAACTATTCCGATGCCAATGCTAACGATGGATATACCGAGTGTTACGGTCAAGAGAGGTTTGTACGCATATTCAAAGCGACGACGGGTAAGCCAAAGCGTGACAATTGCAGAAGTCCAAATGTCAATAAACATAAGGGAGGTCAGAAGAGTCCCCATGCCTGTGAATGCGTTAATAGGAAACTGGAGCAGGAGGTACAACAGGTAAAACATTACGATTAAAGTCGTAATGAGAACTGCCTGGGACGTTGAATAATCAGGACGCTCGTATTCATGATCAGACATGCCCTTGTTGAATACCTCTTGTTGTATATTAAGGGTAATCACAAGGCCAAACAACATAACCCAAGTTACATAAAGGCTGTAAGATCCATACTCATCGATCGAGAACAACCGTGTAAATATGGGCATCGATATGACAGATAGCCCTCGCTGAATTATCTCGCATAACGTAAACCACAAACCCGCTTTCACGGGCAAAGACATCGTGCGGTATTTGGAAACTACCTTACCTAGCACAACACTCCAATCGTATGGGTCGGCATTCGCGCTCATCCGGCACGTTGCCTGCGATTAATTCTCAAAAAACCGTTCGGTTATTCACAATTACATTTGTTTAGAAGCTCAGCTATTGCGATTGGAGCAAGAAGGAAAACGAGCATTGAGAAATTTTGCGGCATATATCCACGAATAATGACCTGGAATAGCGCGGGAAAAATAACACAGTACATCGCAAGCGCGAGTGAGTTTTTACCTCCTTCAGTAAATAGACTTCGGCAATAACGGCACAGCAACCCAAGAATGAACATGCAAACGATGATGCCAACAAATCCAAATTCGACGTAATACTCGCTCAAATTCGGGTATGCAACACCGTCAAGAACAGCTCTTTGACCGTAGAGATGATTGATGATTTCATAAATAATTGGCTGAGGCTTTCCAGGCCAAATCGCACGAGGAATAAACAGCGTTAGCGATCCGATAATCATTTGCTTTCCATATAGGAAAGAATGGAGACCAGGGACAACGCCAAAAATTCCGTAATAGACCTTAAAGTCATCGATTTCCGCATAGAAAGGTTCAAAGAGACCGGCCATATCGACGCCATGCATATCAAGACCCGCTCCCGCTCGAATGCCAACGCGAGCAACCTGCATAACGGCGAATATCAGTACGAGTGCGCCGACAAGGACAAGTACATTTGTAAGTGCGGGAGACGAATTCTTGCGGATATAGTGCAGCGCAGCGCACGCCAATAAAGGAATGAGCAAAGGAGCGCGACTTCCTCCGAAGAAAATCACGCCAAGCATAATGAAACCAGCAGCAAGTTTAATAATTCGGTTTCGCCCGAACATATAAATGAGAAGCCAGGCGCTAATTAGCGAGTAACTGCAATATGAGAGAAAACTGAGTGGGCTGTCGTTAACCGTAAGGTCACCCTGTGAAGCGAGACCTCCCGATAAAACATATGACAGGCTGAATCCCCTACTCAGTTGATACGCCAGATACAATGCAAGCGAAAAAGCATAGATAATGTATGCCGTTCTTACTATTGTATGTTCATTTGCTACATCTTTATAGAAAGCTTTTAACCTCTTATTCGAGCAGCTATTTGACTCAAGTCCATACGCAACTGTAAAAGCAATATGACCAAGCACTACAAAAATACAGCCGATTAACGCATATTTGGTGGAATCCACACCGTAACGAACAGTTTCTCCCGCAGAGAGCTGAAACACCGCAGCAACGTGATACACAAGAATATAAACAACTGTAATAATTACGTAAGGTTCGAACATATAAACGGGGCGTCTGAAGTGCCTCACTAAAATTGCAGCAGCAAAATAGAAGCCTTCGAACGTGAGCGCAATGAAATACTCTGACTCTACGGGAGTCGTCGTGCCAATTGCCTCAAAGAATGTCCAAATGGCCCCGCCGATCAATAGTAAAGAAAGCAGAAAAACCGTAAGAAACGATTTAGCATCCTTTATATAAGTGCGATCGTTAATAACTCCAGCCTTTTTAGACACGGTTATGGCATTCAGTGTATTCACCTCTATCATTCCGTTCCCATTCGGAACATCCCCGCCTAATAGCTATTGTCAGCTTGCCGCGTCGGTTCTTTCATGCAAAGAAAGAATGGTCTCTAGGGCCTCGAACACGTTGTCAACAACATGAGAATCCGCGCGGCGCAATGTTTCCCGGCAACCGCCAGTATCGTAGGACACCACGCGTGTGCCGCAGGCCTCGGCTTCCAAATTGACCGTAGGATAGTTGTCCTCGTTGGTTGGGTTGAAGAACACGTCGACTGCAGTGTAGACCTCGGCGAGCTCTTGGACGGTACTAGTCTTGCCCAAGGCCACGACAGTTGAAACCTCACTTTGCACTTGCTCTATCTGCTTATCGTTCAGACCCACAAGCACCAGGGCGAAACCCTCACTGTCGAGTTCCTTAGCCAGTCGCACGAAGTCAGGCAAGCCTTTGCGCTTGCTCCACTTCGATGCAACGCCCAAAACCATAAAACGCTCGCCTATGTTATAGCGCTCACGAAAGTCGCTCTGCGTAGGCTTGAAAACATCGGAATTGATGGTGTTGTTTACGACTTTTACGTCGTATTTGGCCAAGAAACTCTGCCTTACCAGATCGGCAAGCCATTGCGAGGGCGTTACAAGTTGCACGCGCTCAGGCGATAGCATGGTGAACAAGCGTTTCTTTTGATCGAACGACCAACGCACCGCGCCGTCGCTCGCAAGCGTTTCGGGGTACGTCCGTTTTTGCGGACATGAAGTGCACGCGGCGCACCTAGTCTTCCACTGCATGCACTTCACATATGTAAAGTAGATGCAATGCCCCGTAAACGCCCAGCAGTCGTGCAGAGTCCAAACTACCTTGCAGCGGTGGCTCGCAAGCCAATTAAAGAGCATTTCAATGTTGATGTAGTAACCGAGCAGCAGATGTAGGTGCACCACATCAGGGTCTATCTCGTCGAGTTTCGCCAGCAGCCTGCGCGTGATGCCCTTTGAATGGAAGCCAGGTTTTCCGTCCAAGCGCGTTTGCAGCACGTCGACGCATACCTCGGGGTATGAGGCGATGCACTGCATATGCTCATCTTGCTCGTGGTTGCCGCGAGCCCAAAAAACCCATGACTCTTCGCCCCTGGCGATGAGCTCGCGGTGTTTCTTGAATATGATTGAATCAGCCCAACCGCCCGAATACGCGTTAATCTGAACGTATTTCACGCTACTGCTTCCTCCACACCATCTTATTTATAATGCCGGTGTAGCTCTGAACGAGCTTTATCACCTTCGTGGCAACGTTGCGGTCGGCGTAGGCAGGGACCTCTATGCCGTCATCACCATTGGCATGCATCGTCACAGCAAGATCGACCGCTTGAAGAACCTGCTCGGCCGTAATGGATCCAACGCAAAACACGCCAGCGTCCATAGCTTCGGGACGCTCGGTAGACGTTCGCACGCTAACCGCAGGGAACTTGAAATAGGATGCTTCCTCAGGAAGCGTTCCCGAGTCGGAAACGACGCACAGGGCATTTCTCTGAAGCTGGTTATAATCAAAGAATCCAAGGGGCTTATGTTGGATAACTCGACTATCAAACTTAAAACCGCGATGCTCTATCATCTTGGCGCTCCGCGGATGGCAGCTATAAAGTACCGGAACATCGTATTTCTCTGCCAACGCATTGACAGCATTCATCAAGCTGAAGAAGTTATCCTCGATGTCGATATTTTCCTCACGATGGGCAGAGAGTAAGATGTACCCGTCGCTTTCCAAACCGAGTTCATTGAGCACCGTAGATGATTCGATGTTCGCCATGCAGTGATCCAGAACCTCTGCCATGGGACTACCCACAACGTATGTGTTCTCCGGCTTTACACCGGTATCAAGGATATATCGGCGCGCATGCTCGGAATAGCAAAGATTCACGTCACTCGTCACGTCTACCACACGTCGGATGACCTCTTCGGGCAGGTTCTCATCCTTGCATCGGTTGCCTGCCTCCATGTGGAATACGGGGATCTTCAGGCGTTTTGCGGAAATCACGCAAAGGCATGAGTTTGTGTCGCCCAGAACCAAAATTGCATCAGGACGCTCTTCAGAAAAGAGCTTATAAGATTTAGAAATCACATTGCCCATAGTCTGGCCAAGGTCGTCGCCGACCACGCCTAAATAGTGATCGGGCTCTCGAATGCCGAGGTCATCGAAGAATACTTTATTCAGTTCATAGTCGTAATTCTGCCCTGTATGCACGATAGAGAGGTCGAAGTACTTATCGGCTTTGCGCACGATTTCGGACAACTTGATGATTTCCGGGCGGGTGCCCATAACCACCATAAGTTTTAGCTTGCTCATATCTATATCACCTCGTAGTGGGGGTAGAGTTCCTTGTGATCCCTTATCCAACCAGCCATCTCGTGCACCTGCTCTGGATAAGATTTAGGACGGTAGGTTGGCTTGAAGTTGGTGCGTACGAGCGTCTTATCTAGCTGCAGGCCCGCATCGGCAAATATCTCAACGGATTCACCGCGAAGGTCCCGATTAAACAGCTGGAGAAGTTCATATTTGTTGATGGACCCCTCGGGAACCATGTTCACCAAGCCGTGGGCTTCTTCGCGCGCCTCATGCTCCATCGCTTTCGCCAATTCGAGGGTGGTGAGCCCAGTCCAAATTGCCCCCGTGAAGCCCTTAATAGGTCCATTCTGCTTCATAAACCAGTTGAGAAGCCCTATGCCGTTGGGATTAATGTCTGGCCCGACAATGGAGTTACGGAACGTCAAGTTCTTTTCATCATCGAGTTCGCCCGCGGCTTTGGTCCGGTCGTAGGCGCTCCCCCCATCAGGCTTGCTCCACTCAGTGTAGGGACCCGTGTTGCCAGCAAAGACGCAGTCGGTACTCATATGAAACACGCGCGTTGGCAAATCGGCAGTCACGTCAGCAAGAAAATGCGGAAGTTCACCGTTGAGCCACGAGGCGTTGGGATTCGTTTCAGCGGCTTTGTTTAATACGCCAATGCAGTTAACAACTACATCGTAGCCATTCCAATCAACCTGCTTAAGGGTATCAACATCTGTTGCGTCACCGATAATCTGGGAATTTAGAAACTGAAGATCGTGTCGAGAGAATCCCGTAACGGAATGACCGGCTTCCTTCAGATATAGAGAAATTAGGTGGCCTGCCATTCCGGAGGCCCCAAGTACAAGAAACCGCAAGGTTATTGCACCGCCTCGTACTCACGGCCCTCAAGCGCAAGCTGTACATACTCGGCGGTCTTGATCTTGGCAATCGTTCCCTGTAGATCGAGACGTTCGGTATTATGGCTCGTATATGCGTCATCTGCCTGGGTATGGACCTCACCTTCAACGAAAAACTTGTCGTAGTTGAGGTCGCGCGAGTCGCAGGCGACGCGGTAGTAGCCGCCCATGTCCTCGGCGCGTAGGCGCTCCTCGCGGGTCATAAGGGTCTCGAAGAGCTTCTCGCCGTGGCGGGTGCCGATGACCTGGGTGCCCGTGCGACCGAAGACCTCCTGCACAGCCTCGGCGAGGTCGCCGATCGTGGACGCCGGCGCCTTCTGGATGAACAGGTCGCCGGGGTTGGCGTGCTCGAAGGCGAACTGCACCAGGTCCACGGCCTCGTCCAGGTTCATGAGGAAGCGGGTCATGTTGGGGTCGGTGACCGTGAGCGGCTCGCCCTTGCGGATGCGGTCGATGAACAGCGGGATCACCGAGCCGCGCGAGCACATGACGTTGCCGTAGCTGGTGCAGCAGATGGTAGTACGGCCGGCGCCGTTGCGGGCGTTGGCGTAGATGATGGACTCCATCATGGCCTTGGACTTACCCATGGCGTTGATGGGGTAGGCCGCCTTGTCGGTGGACAGGCACACGACGCGGTCGACGCCCTCCTCGATGGCGGCGTGGAGCACGTTGTCCGTGCCGATGACGTTGGTGCGCACGGCCTCCATGGGGAAGAACTCGCAGGAGGGCACCTGCTTGAGGGCGGCGGCGTGGAAGATGTAGTCCACCCCGTGCATGGCGTCGCGCAAGCTCTGGGCGTTGCGAACGTCGCCGATGAAGAAGCGCACCTTGGAGGCGAGCTCCGGGGACCTCTCCTGCAGGCGGTGGCGCATGTCGTCCTGCTTCTTCTCGTCGCGCGAGAAGATGCGGATCTCTGCCAGGTCGGTGTTCATGAAGTGCTTTAGCACGGTGTTGCCGAACGAGCCGGTGCCGCCCGTAATCATGAGGGTCTTGTCTTTGAAAGTAGAAGTGTTAGTCATCTATTGCGCGCCTTTCATCGTCAAAACGAGAAGCTTTTCGATCTCGTTCATAAACCGTTGTTTGGTGAAATTGGCCTTGTAGTAAGTGCGGCCATTCGCACCGCAGGATGCATAGGAGTCGGAGTTATCCAGAAAATCCCTCATGAGCTTCGCCAGGCCTTCGGCATCGCCGGCAGGAACCGCCTTGCCGCACCCAGAATCGTTGATGACCTGCACTGCGGAACCGTCGATAGAGGCAAGAATCGGCTTGCCAGCAGCCATGAAACCTTGCAGGCGACTGGGAAGCGTCGAATTGATTCCAGGGGCTCCGGGAACATTAAGCGTAAGCAAACAGCAATCAGCGTTGCGATAGTAGTTCGGCATCTCCTCGTACGGACGACGCCCGTGGAACACGACATGCTTTTGCAGCTCGTGTTCAGCAACATACTGTTTGCAGTACGGCATGGCGGAACCGTCACCTACAATGTGCAGCTCGAAATCGTCGCGGTGTTTGAGCGTGTTCACGGCCTCTAGCACGCACGGCATGTACTGAAGCTTGCCAATGTTGCCCATGATCAAGAACCTCACCTTATCCGAAGGACGCGCAGTAAGGTCCATGTCCAGATATGAATCTTCGGCGTATTGCGGCAGGTAAAATACCTTATCTCGGCTGATTCCAAACTCCTGATCAAAGTAATCGACATAGGAGCTGGCATTTGTCGCGCTAACGTTTGCCTGACGGTAAATCTTCGAGCTCATAGCCTTAATAAGTGGCATCGCGAAGTTGAGTTTGTCGGGCAGCATCGCCTTGATTGCATCAGGCCAGATGTCGGCACAATACAGGAGCACGGGGATGCCGGTTCGTTTTTTCATTCGCATGGCAGGTTCGGACATAAGAACAGGAGACAGCTGATACGCGAATATCACGTCGAAATCGCCCGGCAGCTTACCAATCTTTTTGTCGGCCTCCCGCATGTAACTGATGTAGTTCTTCGCAAGCCCCCTGATTCCGGGCTTCCTGGGAATCTCCTCCACGCGAATGATGTTGACACCGTTTCGAATCTGCTGGCGATTCTTGCCATGCAGGTATTCCTCAGGCACAACGCCCTTAGGGTAGTTAGGAATACCCACAAGCGCAGTCACTTGGTGGCCGCGCCGTACAAGCTCCTCGCAAATCTCGGTTATCTGAAAATGTTCCGGCCAGTAATGCTGGCTGACCATCAGAATCCTCAACGTCCCGTCCTTTTCTTTCCGAACATGGCACCAAAGGTGCCCCTGAAACATTTCCAGTCCATACGGAAGCAACGGTTCCGTACATAGTGGAGCTCGATCTTTTGTCGCATGCCGCTCTCGAAGGTCGCGGCGTTGCGGTCGGTCGCCTGCCACAGGCCCGTAATGCCCGGGGTGACGCTCAGCAGCTCCTCCTTCTCCTCGTCGGTGAAGTGCTGTTCGAGCTCGTCGCGCGTGATGGGACGCGGGCCGATTACGGACAGGTCGCCCTTTAGCACGTTGAGGAACTGCGGTACCTCGTCGATGGAACACTTGCGGATGAACTTGCCCGCCTTTGTGATGCGTGGGTCGTCGTCGACCTTGCGCTCCACCTCCCACTGGCGCAGCTGCTCAGGGCTCAGGTACTTGTGTACGTCGTTTGCGTCGGCGACCATGCTGCGGAGCTTAAGCACGCGGATCACCCGTCCACCCCTGCCCACGCGCTCCTGCGTGTAGACCGGGCAGCCCGGTGACTCCGCGCAGATCGCGGCGCAGACACCGGCCATGGGAATCGCCAGCACCGCGGCACACCCGGCGCTGAAGGTTATATCGAACGTTCTCTTGCATATGCGATAGAAGAGGGTCCCGGTAGGTTTCCTAGGCATGGGCTAGCACCCCGCCAACGGAAAAGTCTCGGGAAATGCCTCTAGCAGGCACCCCCCCCGTTATCATTTCGACGACCGTGAGCGCCACGATCTTCAGATCGGTGGTCACACCGCGCTTGACGATGTACTCAAGGTCACGCCGTACCATGCCGTCAAAATCTGTGTCGTTGCGGTCCGTCACCTGCCACCAGCCAGTAATCCCAGGCTTTACCGCAAGGCGCTGCAGATCATACTCGGTGTACTCGGCCACCTCGTTGGGCAGCGGCGGGCGCGGGCCCACCACGCTCATCTGGCCCAGGAACACGTTCAAGAACTGCGGGAACTCGTCGATGGAGTGCTTGCGGATGAACTTGCCGATCTTGGTGACGCGCGGGTCCTCCCTCATCTTGAACATGGCGCCGGCGATCTCGTTCTGCCCCTTGAGCTCCGCGAGGCGCTCGTCGGCGTCCTTGTACATGCTGCGGAACTTCCACATGCGGAAGGTGGACAGGCTGCCGTCGGAGCGGGTCTGACCAACGCGGATCTGGCTGTAGAACGGGTTGCCCTCGCTCTCCAGGCGGATGGCCGCCGCCAGTACCAGGCTCGGAACGGCGATGACGGACAGCACGCAGCCGCTGAACACGATGTCGAATGCGCGCTTCGCGGCACGATAGGCCAGGCGCGAGCGATCCCAGTCCATAATGGATTGCATGGCCCTGTAGCGACCGGCTCCCTCACGCCGGTCCATGGCCTGAGCGATCAGTGCCGCCCCCGCGGGCGCATCCGTTGCATATTGAGTTTTATCCGACAACTTCTCTTCCAAAACTTCGTCCCCGAGTCGGGGAGCCCCCCCCCCGCATTGCGTAGCGACCATCCGCACTTAGGCGATCGCCTTTTTTAGGTTTCGCATCACACGCTGCTCGGCCGAAAGCACAGCAAGGCCAACGCGCGTCGTAATGCGTCTGCCGCACAGATCGAGCTCCAAATAAGCAGTGCTCTTGCGTCTGTTAATGGTTTTGATAAGGCCTTCGTGGCCCAGCAGCGGACCTGCCGTCACTACGACCTGATCACCGTCTTTTAGGGCCTCGCTCATGGGCACTATGCGGTCTCCCCTATGCGTAAAGCCGCCAATAAGCTGGACCTCTTCTTTTGCCAACGGCACAAACTGACCGTCCTGGGATAGCACCCGGGCAAAGTCGTCCATGCGCAGCAGATACTGTTGCACGGTGCGGGGATCTGCCGTATCGCAGATCAGATAACCGGGAAAGAGCGGCTTGGTCGAATTGACCCATTCGCCGTGTACTTTAATCTCGGTTTGAAATTGGGGATAAAAAAGCTCCTGCATGGTGCCAGCCGGCACCATGCGTTCGATGCGCTCGCGCATTACGTCTTCGCGACCGTTAATGACCTGAATCACATACCACACGAGCACCACCCCCTTGCTGTCTTACGTGTGGCTCACGGGGTTTGGGTATGGCTTCGCCAGGGCGCTCGTGCGCGAAGGCGCTCCATATTCAAACCCTGAGCCCAGTTAGACAAGCACGTGGCTCTGCCCCACCGTGAACGGTATGTATAAGTGCAGTTGCTAGAGTCGCGGACGTGTATCGCAAAATGACCGCGTCTCCAGCTGACTGCGTGCGGCCCAGTCAAACGGGTACAAAACTGGACTGCACGCAAACAGCTGTAGGACAGCTGCGATTTGTCATAAATTATCGATTCGAAAGACAAGCTTGCACGTAAACAAGAACAAGTCATTCGATGAGATAAGCATGACGACGCTATTGGAGCTCGTGGTTTTTCTGGCACCGCCGTTACGGCCGGATGCTGATCGACCCTGCGCTTTGCGTCTTGCTGGAGACGTGAGCACAGTTGAACCCATGTAACGTTCTGTATCCTAGCACAGCAGATGGGCCAAACGTTTTAGGGTGTGTTGAGCAACACATTGTTGATTTGCCGCGGTTATGGGGGATATTGTGCCGTCTTGCACACATTGCCGCAGGTTAATGGGGGTACATGGGTTGGCGTACGCTGCCTGAGATGCAAGGCTGACGGCGCGAGTTGTAAGAAGAATTACGTTTGGCTAACAGACTATGTACAAAACTTGCGGGTTATTGCGCAACTTTTTCGGGTGCTGGCTTGAGCGTCGCATCGCGAAGGCGCTCATCGCACAATAGGCGCGCCTGGCTACCGAGTCAACGCATTTTGAGGCGGTTTGTTGGACACCTTTTGGCGTGTAGTTGTCGCAGATTTTGCGACAACTACTGTAGACGGCAAACTTGAACAGGAAAGCAATTTGCAAATATTGAAAAAATGCAGTTCAGGCCGTCAAAAATAATATGCAAATAAAAAAGCCACTCGATTGAGTGGCCTTGCATTCACGATGGTGGAGACGAGGGGGATCGAACCCCTGACCTCTTGACTGCCAGTCAAGCGCTCTCCCAGCTGAGCTACGCCCCCGTGACGAGGAGATACTATAGGGGAATGTTTTGCTTGGTGCAAGGACTTTTTTGGGTTGAATCTCAAACTTACGGGTTTTCCTGGGACGGGGCGGAAATAATCACTCTTCGAGCGATTATTTCCATCCACCGTCCCGATAAAACCCTGATGCGATAGCCCTTACTTGTAGAGGTAAGCGATGGCGGTGCCGGTGTGGACTTGGATCGTGGCTGTTGACCTTACGACGTTGCTGATGCCCGTGTCGACTAGCAGGCCTAGGGGGCTGTGATCTAACTCCCACTCCAGGCCGTGTTCGCTTATCTCTGTGTTGGGAGCGATGGCGATGATGGAGAAGGTTTTGCCGTCGGCGCCCTCAATGGTCCAGGTCTCGTCCTGGTGCAGGATTCTGGCCGTCACTTCATCTTCTTCGATCCAGACGGGGGCATCTTCGTAGCCCGCGAGCAGGCCCAGAACGGACAGGGCCATGTCCGGACGGCCGCCGGTGGCACAAGTCGCAACCACTTCGGCACCCGGCCAACGGCGGCGAACGGAATCGAGCGCCAACGCCAGATCGGTATAGTCCTTGTAGGGGTTGTGACGCTCCACCTCAAAGGCTTCGGCGGCATCGACTAGCGCGCGACCCGCATCGCTCACCGTGTCGGCATCGCTCACCGTGTCGGCATCGCCCACGTAGACGTCGCAGCTCAGGCCAGCCCCCAGCAGCGCATCGAGCCCGCGGTCCACGGCGACAACGTGATCGCACTCCCCCGCCAGCTGACGCAGCAAATCGGGCCTCGCCCCCACCGGCGAGCCGCAAACCACTAATACTTTGCAAGCCACGGCCCTCGCCTAGCCCTCAAACGAAAGTACGCGGGCCAGGTCCAGGTCCTCATAGCTGTCGATAAAGATATCGCAGTTGGCGCGCAGGTCGTTGCGCTGCATGCGACCGTGCGGGTCATAGATGCCCACGCGCTTAAAGCCTGCAGTACCGGAGCTCTTAAGTCCAAAGACGGCGTCCTCAAACACCCACGCGCGCTCAAACTGGTGCCCGTGGCGCACCTCCAGGCGGCGCAAAGCCAGCTCGTATACGTCGGGGAACTGCTTGGAGCGCCCCGCCTCGCCCGTGGTGGTAATAAACTCCATATAGCGATCAAGGCCAGCACCCGCAAGGGCGGACTGCACCAACTCGGCCGGCGTGGACGTGGCAACGCACATGGCAATACCCACCGCCTTCGCCTGCTCCAAAAATGCCAGGAGCCCCTCGCGCGGCGGTACCTTGGAGTACCCATCAATCAAAATATCGCCAAGCTCGCGATACAGCTCCTCGCCATTCGTGCCAATGCCCCACGTGTCGTGGTAGGCCTGGCACTCGTCCTCCAGCGAAAGATGCTCAAACTGGGCAAAATCGTCGAGCGTTGCATCAATGCCATGACGGCGCAATAACTCGGGCTGCGCATAGCCCCAGACAGGGGTGCTATTAACCAGCGTGCCGTCGCAATCGAAAATAAAAGCAACACTTGGGGCAGCGATGTGGTCCATAACCGAGCCTTTCGATGTCAAATGGTAAACAAGCTGCTAAAAACGTTTTACCAAACGTCTGACTAACAATTTGAAACCCTAATTGGTAAAAGCTGTCAAGAGTTTTACCACGGCAATTCTGCCAATGGTATAAACACGGCGCTTACCGATTAAACGCCCCCGAAAATCCACTTTCGTCCATAAAACTAACGTACAGGTGTTATCGTAGTTTTTGCCGAAAGTTCCACCGAGCACGCGAGGTGGAACGAATCACTGAAACTTCGCCGTCCCTTCGATTCGTGCAGCCTTGGACCTTTGGCATCTAGTCACCAAGGCAACATGCTGCCGCGTCATGATGGGATCAAACGTGAGCGATACAAAGCTAAAGCCAGTAACCAAAAAGCCCGCCACCCGTAAAGCCGCCCCGCACGCACCGGAGCTCTCCAAGGACGATGTCTACCTGTTTGGCATTGGCATGTGGGAGCGCAGCTGGGAAAAGATGGGT
Organism: uncultured Collinsella sp.; assembly: GCA_900546115.1. GTDB lineage: Bacteria > Actinomycetota > Coriobacteriia > Coriobacteriales > Coriobacteriaceae > Collinsella. The sequence goes on along the minus strand of URBQ01000003.1, from coordinate 60,730 downwards.
GCTCACCCCGACACGCAGAACCGTACACGTGGCTGGCGCTTTTGCGTTTGGGCGCCCGACGTAAAGAGCGTCCACGTCATTGGCGAATTTAACGACTGGGATGAGCAAGCCGACCCGCTGGTTCCCGTGCGTACGAGCGCTATTTGGGAAGGCTTTGTTCCTGGTGCCGAGCAGGGTCAGCTCTATAAGTACCTTATCGAGACCAACGAGGGCGAAAAGCTCTACAAGGCCGATCCGTACGCCTTTAAGGCCGAGTGCCCTCCGGGAACGGCAAGCGTATTGTGGACCATCGACGACTACCAGTGGAACGACGCCGCATGGCTCAAGCGCCGTGCCGGCCATAACCACATGTCGCAGCCGCTTAACATCTACGAGGTGCATATTGGCTCGTGGAAGCGCCACGGCGACGCGCCGCAGGGCGAGCCCGACGAGTTCGGCAACTACCCCGGCCCCATGGACCCCTTCCCCGCGCAGCGCGGCGAGTTTTACACCTACGACGACCTGTCGGTGGAGCTCGTGGACTACGTGCGCGACATGGGCTACACGCATATCGAGGTCATGCCGCTTATGGAGCATCCCTTCGACGGCTCCTGGGGCTACCAGACAACCGGCTACTTTGCCGCCACGTCGCGTTACGGCAACCCGCAGCAGCTCATGCACTTTATCGATGCGTGCCACGAGGCGGGCATCGGTGTGATCATGGACTGGGTGCCCGGCGGTTTTTGCGCCGACGACCACGGACTTGCCACCTTCAACGGCCACATGCTGTTCGAACACGAGATTCACCCCAACTGGGGCACGCACAAGTTCGACTTCGCCCGCGGCGAGGTTCGCTCCTTCCTGGTCTCCAACGTGCTGTACTGGCTCGAGAACTTCCACGTGGACGGCATTCGCATGGACGGCGTTTCCAGCATGCTGTACCTCAACTTTGGCATCGACGATCCGGGCCAAAAGAAGTTCAACAAGTACGGTACCGAGGAGGATCTGGACGCCAGCGCGTTTATCCGCCAGGTCAACTGCGCCGTGGAGGCCCACTTCCCCGACGTGATGATGATGGCCGAGGAGTCCACCGCGTGGCCGCTCGTGACCTATCCGCCGCAGGACGGAGGCCTGGGCTTCCACTACAAGTGGGACATGGGCTGGATGAACGACACCCTGCACTACATGCAGACCGATTTTCCGTGGCGCCCCGGAAACCACGGCCTGCTCACGTTCTCCATCATGTACGCCTTCACCGAAAACTTCATTTGCCCGCTGAGCCATGACGAGGTCGTGCACGGCAAGTGCTCGCTGATCGGCCGCATGCCGGGCGACTGGTGGCGCCAGTTTGCCGGTCTGCGCACGCTGGCCTTCTACCAGATGACGCACCCTGGTGCCAAGCTCAACTTTATGGGCAACGAGATCGGCCAGTTTATTGAGTGGCGCTACTACGAGTCCATCCAATGGTTCCTGACCGAGCAGTACGAGACCCACAGGCATCATCAGGCGTTTATCAAGGCGCTTAATCACCTATACACCGCCGAGCCCGCCCTGTACGAGCGCGGCTACACCGATGACGGCTTTACCTGGATCGATGCGGACAACTCCAAGCAGTCTATCGTGAGCTTTGTGCGCCAGGGCGAGGACATCGACGACGACTTGGTGATCCTGATCAACTTTGATCCGGCGAGCTACGAGAGCTTCCGCGTGGGCGTGCCGCGCGAAGGTGACTGGGAGGTCATCTTTGACTCCGACCGACCCGAGTTTGGCGGCAGCGGCTATGCCGGTGAGGAGCCCTACACCTGCTCGAGCGAGCCCTATCCCTGGAACGGGCAGATGGACTCCATTGAGATTAAGGTGCCCGGCCTGGCTGGCGTGGTGCTTAAGCGCCGTGGCCCCAGCAGCTACAAGCCGCCGGTGGTTGAGGAGCCCAAGGCTGCGCCCAAAAAGCGTACGTCCTCGGTGAAGCCCAAGCCCGCGGCTGCCAAGAAGGCTCCGGCCAAGACGAAGGCCGCAACCGCGACCAAGGCCAAGGCCAAGGCTAAGGCCGCAGTAAATCCCGCTGCTAAGGCTACCGCAAGCGAGAAGCCGGCTGCCAAAAAGGCCGCTACCAAGGCCAAGTCTGCTTCTGTTAAGTCGTCTGCCAAGAATGCGTAACAAAGCCGTTACCGCTGCATTAACCCGCCCCGCCGGGGCGTAGGATACAAGTCATAGCCGTTCCGGGAGAAACATCCCCGGGGGAAAGGAACGTATGAATACGATCTTCGACAACAAGCAGGAGTTTACCGAGCTCTATCGCGATGCCGTCATGAGCATCAGCGGCAAGAGCGTCGAGGCCGCCAGCGACCTCGACCGCTTTAACGCCCTGGCCAAGCTCGTGGCCGCGAAGGCCCGCACCGTTGCCACCAAGAGCGACGCCCGCGTGGTGTCCGAGGGCAAAAAGCGCGTGTACTACTTCTCGATCGAGTTTTTGATCGGCCGCCTGCTCGACAACTACCTGCTCAACTTTGGCGTACGCGACATGGTCGCCGAGGCGCTCGATGACATGGGCTTCGACCTTTCCGTCATCGAGAACCAGGAGCCCGATCCGGCTCTGGGCAACGGTGGTCTGGGCCGCCTGGCAGCCTGCTTCCTGGATTCCATGGCAGCCGAGGGCATCGCCGGCTACGGCAACGGCATGCGCTACCGCTACGGCCTGTTTAAGCAGGAGATCGTTAACGGTAGCCAGGTGGAGACCACCGACGAGTGGCTCACCCACGGCTATCCCTGGGAGGTCCGTCGTCAGGGCAAGGCCGTGACCATTAAGTTTGGCGGCCATGTTGAGGGCTTTGAGGAGAACGGGCGCACGTTCTACCGCACGGTGGACACGCAGGACATCCTGGCGGTCCCTTATGACATCCCCGTGGTGGGCTATGCCGGCGAGACCGTCAACAAGCTGCGCGTCTGGGCTGCGGAGCCGGTCGAAGAGCACTTTGACCTTGAGGCCTTCAACCGCGGCGACTATGCCCTGGCCGACGCCGAGCGCGCCGAGGCCGAGGCCATCAGCGCCATCCTCTACCCCAATGACGCCGGCGAGCACGGCCGACTGCTGCGCCTAAAGCAGGAGTACCTGTTTGTCTCGGCCGGCATCTACAGCCTGCTCGACACCTTTGAAAAGGAACACGGCGAGAACTGGGAGCTGCTGCCGCAGTTTGTTGCCATCCATACCAACGACACCCACCCCGCCATGTGCGGCCCCGAGCTCATGCGCATCCTGATCGACGAAAAGAAGCTCGAGTGGGACGACGCCTGGAACATCGTAACGCAGGTCGTGAGCTACACCAACCACACCATCCTGCCCGAGGCTCTGGAGAAGTGGCCCATCGGCACGTTCTCCAAGCTCCTTCCCCGCGTATACCAGATCATCGACGAGATCAGCCGTCGTTGGCACGAGTCATTCGATACCACGCAGGAGGGCTGGCAGGAGCGTCTGCGCCAGACCGCCATTCTGTGGGACGGCGAGATTCGCATGGCCAACCTATCTGTGATCTGCAGCCATAGCGTCAACGGCGTGGCAAAGATCCACTCCGACATCATCAAGAACATTGTGCTCAAGGACTTCTATGCCTTAACGCCCGAGAAGTTCAACAACAAGACCAACGGCATCTCGCACCGTCGCTTCTTTGCCGAGGCCAACCCCACCTACGCAAAGCTCGTCACCGATGCCATTGGCGACGGCTGGCTCAAGGACGCCTTTGAGCTTGAGAAGCTTAAAAGTTTCCAAAACGACACCGAGTTCCTGAAGGCCGTGGGAGCCTCCAAGCGCGCCAACAAGGAACGCCTGGCCGCCTACGTTAAGGCCGAGACCGGTCTGGTCATCGATCCCAACACCGTCTTCGATGTTCAGGTTAAGCGCTTCCATGCCTACAAGCGCCAGCTCATGAACATCATGAAGGTGATGGACATCTACAACCGTCGCATCGCCGATCCCAACTTCCACGTGACGCCGACGACCTTCATCTTTAGCGGCAAGGCTGCCTCGAGCTACACCTTTGCCAAGGAGACCATCCGCCTCATTAACTCCGTTGTCGAGGTCATCAATAAGGATGCCCGCGTCAACGAGGTCATGAAGGTCTGCTTTATCCCCAACTTCCGCGTGAGCAACGCCCAGCTCATCTACCCCGCCGCCGAGATCTCGGAACAGATCTCCACGGCCGGCAAGGAGGCCTCGGGCACGTCCAACATGAAGCTCATGATGAACGGCGCCATTACGCTGGGCACCCTCGACGGCGCCAACATCGAGATCGCCGACCTGGCCGGCCGCGAGAACGAGGCCATCTTTGGCCTGACCGCTCCCGAGGTCGAGCAGCTCTGGGCATCCAACAGCTACTTTGCGTGGGATACCCTCAACGGCGACCGAGAGCGCCTAGGCCGCGTGATGGACGAGCTCAAGGACAACACCTTTGCGGGTCTTTCGGGCAACTTCGAGAGCATCTACAACGAGCTCATGAACAACAACGACCCCGACCTGGTCATGGCAGACTTCCGTAGCTACGTGGATGCGTGGGAGGCGCTCACCGGCAGCTATGGCGACCAGGAGACCTGGAACCGCAAGGCGCTGCTCAACACCGCCTCCTCCGGCTGGTTCTCGAGCGACCGCACCATTCGCGAGTACCGCGACGAGATCTGGCACGCGTAAAGGCACGCGAGTTCCCTTTGCCGCACGGTATTACTCGACGGGCGCGACCGAGCGCCGCGCCCGACGCTAACGGGTTTAGAAACATCGATGACAGAAGGAGAAATCGATGAGTAAGAAAGAATGCATCGCGATGCTCCTCGCAGGAGGACAGGGTAGCCGATTGGGGGCACTGACCCAAAAGATCGCCAAGCCGGCGGTGAGCTTTGGCGGCAAGTTCCGCATTATCGACTTTTCGCTCTCCAACTGCTCCAACTCGGGCATCGACACGGTGGGCGTTCTAACGCAGTACCGTCCCTACCTGTTGCATGCCTACGTGGGCTCAGGCGAGGCGTGGGATCTGGACAGCCGTGACGGCGGCGTGTCGATCCTTCCGCCGTACGAAACGCAGACCGGTGGCGCCTGGTATGCGGGCACGGCCGACGCCATTACGCAGAACCTCGATTACATCAAGGCCAACGACCCCAAGTACGTCCTGATTCTTTCGGGTGACCACCTGTATCGCATGGACTACCGCAAGATGCTCAAGACGCACATTGAGAATAACGCCGACCTCACCGTGAGCGTTATGCCCGTGCCGTGGGAGGAGGCCAGCCGCTTTGGCATTCTGACCACCGATCCCGATGACGGCCGCATCACCAAGTTTACCGAGAAGCCCGAGAAGCCCGATTCGAACCTCGCATCCATGGGCATCTATATCTTCTCGGCCGACGTGCTAATCGAGGCGCTCGAGGAGGACGCTCTGGACCAGCGCTCGAGCCACGACTTTGGTAAGGACATCATCCCCAAGCTGCTCGGCGAGGACAAGCGCCTGTATAGCTACGAGTTCCACGGCTTTTGGAAGGACGTCGGCACCATCGCCAGCTTCCACGAGACCTCGATGGACCTGCTGGGCAACAACCCCGAGTTCGATCTGTTTGACAAGAACTTCCCCATCATGTCCAACATCACCACGCGTCCGCCGCACTACATTGGTCCGGACGGCCGCCTGGACGACTGCCTGGTCTCCAACGGCTGCAAGATCTACGGCACCGCTCGCCACTCGATCCTTTCGACCGATGTCATCATCGAGGAGCGCGCCGTGGTCGAGGACTCCGTGCTGCTGCCGGGCGCGCACGTTAAGAGCGGCGCGCACATCTGCCGCGCCATTTTGGGCGAGAACTCCACGGTCGAAGAGGGCGTGAAGCTCGGCTCTGTCGATACCACCAAGGATACGGCCGTCATCGGAAATGACGTCGTTATCGGGAAGGGGGAATGATCCGATGATCAATCGCAAGGCCATCGGTTATATCACCGCTAACTACTCCTCGACCTACGGCAGCGTGCTGCTCAAGGACCGTCCCATCGCGTCCGTCCCGTTTTTGGGCCGCTACCGCCTGATCGACTTTCCGCTCTCCAACATGATGAATGCCGGCATCAAGACCGTCGGCGTTGTCATGCCGGGTAACTACCGCTCGCTGATCGACCACGTGGGCTCGGGCAAGGACTGGGGTCTGGACCGCAAGAAGGGCGGCCTGTTCCTGGTACCGGGTAACGCCTATGGCACCACCAAGGGCGGCATGCGCTTTTTGCTGCGCGACATCATCTCCAACAAGACGCTGTTCCAGCGCTCGGACAAGCCCTATGTCGTGATGATGGGCACCAACATCATCTTTAACATGGACCTCAACACCATCATCGAGGCGCACGAGAACTCCGGTGCCCAGATGACCGTGGTGTACTCCAAGGCTACGCGCAACATCGATGACGAGACCAAACTCGAGATTAACGAGAACGGCCGCCTGACGGGCGTGAGCGCCGGCGTCGTGTACGGCGACAACTCCTCTATGGACTGCTGCATCGTCAACCGCCAGACGCTGCTCGAGATTATCGATCACTACCAGGCTGCCGACTATCTGGACCTGCTCGAGGCACTCCAGGGCGACTTTGGCAACATCGACGTGTGCAGCTACGAGTACAAGGGCGAGGTCGTAGGCGTGTTTAGCGAGAAGTCGCTGTATCGCCGCAGTATGGACCTGCTCGACCAGACCGTGTCCGACAAGCTCTTTGATCCCGAGCGCCCGATCCTGACCAAGGCCCACGACGTGCCGCCTTCGCGCTATGCGACCGGCAGCCACGCGTGCAACTCGATCATCTCGGCCGGCTGCATCATCAAGGGTACCGTGCGCAACTCGATCCTGTCGCGCGGCGTTGTGGTTGAGGAAGGTGCTTCGGTGACCAACTCGATCATCAACCAGAGCTGCATCATCAAGAGCGGCGCACGCGTCGAGAATGCCATTCTGGACAAGAACAACGTGGTCCCCACCAACACCGAGCTTCGCGGCACGCCCGAGAACATCCTGGTGCTGGGCAAGGCCCCGTTAACATCTGATACCACCATCGCACGTTAACGTTGGCACCGCGACATCGCTCGTAACATGTGGAATAGCCGCCCGGTTTGTGCCAGGCGGCTATTCTCGAATTGCAACATGGGAGACAATATGGCAGATTCCAGCAAAAAGATGCAGATCGTGTTTGCCTCGGCCGAGTGCGCACCGTTTGTAAAGACCGGTGGCCTGGGCGACGTGGCGGGCTCTCTGCCTGCGGCGCTTGTGCGCGCCGGCGCCGAGGTCATCGTGATGGTACCCAAGTACGCCACCATCAAGGACGAGTACAAGTCCCAGATGCAACACTTCGCCGACTTTTACGTGAGCCTGGGCTGGCGCAGCGAGTACTGCGGGCTCGAGAAGCTCGAGCACGACGGCGTTACGTACATGTTCATCGACAATGAGCGCTACTTTGCACGCGACTATCCGTACGGTTTCTTTGACGACGGCGAGCGATTTGCGTTTTTCTCCAAGGCTATCACCGAGAGCCTGCAGCACCTGCCCGAGGGCTTTGAGTGTGACATCCTGCACTGCAACGACTGGCAGACGGCACTGGCGCCCGTGTTCTTGCGCGAGTTCTACCAGGGCCTGCCGCTATACGACCGCGTCAAGACCGTGTTCTCGATCCATAACGTGGCGTTCCAGGGCCAGTTTAGCGACACCGTGATGGAGGACATCCTGGGCGTGGCGCACATTCCGGCGGCCGCCTCGCAGCTGCGTTGCGACGCCTGCAGCATCAACTACATGCTGGGCGCGCTGCGCTATGCCGATGCCATCACCACGGTGAGCCCCACCTATGCGGGCGAGATCCAGACGCCAGAGTTTGGCGAGGGCCTGGACGGCGTGCTGCGCGAGCGATCCTATGCGCTGCAGGGCATTTTGAACGGCATTGACGTGGCGGGCTTTGACCCGGCGACCGACAAGCGCATTGCCGCCAACTACACCGTCGAGGACCGTTCTGGCAAGGCCGTGTGCAAGGCCAAGCTGCAGGAAGAGCTGGGGCTCGAGGTGCGCGACGACCGTCCGCTCATGGTGATGGTCACGCGCCTGACGCGCCAGAAGGGCATGGACCTGGTCATGTACGCGCTCGACCGTATTTTGGCCGGCGGCGTGCAGGTAGCGGTGCTGGGCACCGGCGACCGCGACTACGAGGACGGCCTGCGCTACTTCCAGGACAAGTACCCCGGAACCATGGCCGCACGCATCGAGTTCGATCCTGCGCTGTCGCAGCGTATGTATGCCGCCGCCGATATGTTCCTGATGCCTTCGAAGTTTGAACCCTGTGGCCTTTCACAGATCATCGCCATGCGCTACGGCACCCTGCCCATCGTGCGCGAGACCGGTGGTCTGAAGGACACGGTGATCCCGTATAACGAGTTTACCGGCGAGGGCACGGGCTTCTCGTTTAGTAACTTTAACGGCGACGAGATGGGCGACGCCGTGTTCCGCGCGGCGCGCCTGTTCTGGGACAACCGCGATGTCTGGAACCAACTGGTCACGCAGGCAATGAGCCAGGACTTTAGCTGGACGCGCTCGGCCGACAAGTATCTGGACCTGTACTTCTTTATGCATCCGGAGATTGAGAGGCCAGCGGCTGTTGTCGACGAGCCTGAGGCTGTTGCTGAGCCGGTGGCCGCCGAGGAGCCCAAGGCCGAGGAGAAGTCTGTTGAGGCTGAGCCCGCAAAGGCCGAGCCTGAGGTGAAGGCTGAGGTTGCTCCCAAGGCAGAGGTCGAGGTCAAGCCTGCTGTAAAGCCCGCAGCTAAGAAGACCGCGACTCGTAAGACGACGGCGAAGAAGGCCACGACCACGAAAGCCGCTGCGAGCAAGACCGCGACCGCGAGCAAGACCACCGCTGCCAAGACAACGACCGCGCGCAAGCGCACCACCGCCGCTGCCAAGAAAGCCGCCGAGGCCGAGGCTGCTCCCGAGGTAAAGGCCGAGGTCGCAGAGGCCAAGCCGGCCGCCAAGGCTCCGGCAAAGACCGCTGCCAAGAAGACGACCACGACCGCCAAGAAGGCAACGACCGTCAAGAAGAACACGGCAACGAAGTCGACGGCCGTCAAGGCTACTGCGACCAAGGCCGCTCCGAAGGCCGCCGCAAATGCTACTGCGACCAAGGCCGAGGAGGCAGCCGCCGAGCCCAAGGCCGAGGCAGCTGTCGAGGCCAAGCCGACCGCCAAGACCACCACGCGCAAGCGCACTGCAACGACGGCCAAAAAGACCACGACCAAGGCTGCTGCTCCTAAGGCAGAGGCTATGCCCGCCGCCGTCAAAGAGGAGACCAAGCCCGAGCCGGCACCGAAGGCCGCCGAGGTCAAGGCTAAGACCAAGGCTGCCGCTCCGACCGAGAAAAAGGCTCCGACCAAGAAGACTTCCGTCCGCAAGGCAACGGCCACCCGCAAGCGCCGCTAATCCAGACGATCCAAAACCTCATCAAACCCTAAGCAAGGGGCGCTCCAACCGGGCGCCCCTTCTCTGTTAATAGTTGGTAAAACGATTTTCTAGGACAACCGTTCGCCGATGGTAAACGGATGTTGTTTATACAGCCTATGTACAACAGATATACTTACATCCTGTGCGTAAAGCCATGGCCCGCAGGCCGTGATTCTATTGAACTGGACCGTATTATGAGATTGATACACAACAGCCGTCTGCCGCAGTTTCGCACTCCGTTTGGCGCTGTGACCATAGGAACTTCCGTTTCGCTGTCGGTAATTTTGGAGGATGCCGACCCCAACCAGGCAACGCTTACGCTGCGAACCTGGGTCGATGAGATCGGGGAAACTCTGTATCCCATGACGCACGAGGGCGACGGCATCTTTACCGTAGAGCTTGAGTGCACCGAGCCCTGTCTTATCTGGTACAGCTTTATCTGCAATATCGAGGGCCAGCCCGAGGTTCGTCTGGGCGCACCGCAGGGCCGCACCGGCGGCGAGGGCGTAACCTACGACTACGCCGAGGTTCCGTCGTTCCAGGTCACCGTCTACAAGCACCGCGAAGTTCGTCCCGAGTGGTACGAGCGTGGCATGGTTTACCAGATCTTCCCCGACCGCTATGCCCGCGACGAAAACTGGCGCGAGCGCACGCTGGCCGAAGTCGAAAAACCGCGCAACGGAATCCAGCGCCGCATGGTCGAGGACTGGAACGAGCCGCCCGTGTACGAGCGCGCCGAAGACGGCTCCATCAAAACCTGGGACTTCTACGGCGGGTCGCTCAAGGGCATCCAGGAAGACCTGCCTCGCATCGCCGAGCTGGGCTTTACGGCCATCTACCTCAACCCCATTTTTGAAGCCGCGAGCAACCACCGCTACGACACGGCCGACTACACCAAGATCGACCCGATCCTGGGCACCGAGCGGGACTTTACCGAGCTGTGCCAGGCGGCCGAGAAGCTGGGCATCTCCATCATTCTGGACGGCGTCTTCAACCACACGGGCGATGACTCGATCTATTTCAACCGCTACGGCAACTACCCCGGCGTGGGCGCGTGGCAGAGCGAGGATTCGCCATGGCGCGATGCGTTTTATTTCCACGAGGACGGCTCATACGACTGCTGGTGGGGCGTGGGCAATATGCCCGCCATCAATGAGAGCTCCGAGCTGGTACGCGAGCGGCTTCTGGGCAAGGACGGCGTGATCCGTAAATGGCTACGTGCCGGCGCTCATGGCTGGCGCCTGGACGTCGCTGACGAGCTTTCCGACGACTTCCTGGCCGAGATCAAGAAGGCCGTACTTGCCGAAAAGCCCGATGCGCTGTTGCTCGGCGAGGTCTGGGAAGATGCCTCCAACAAGATCAGCTACGGCCATCTGCGTCGCTACCTACAGGGCTCCGAGTTGGACTCTGCTATGGATTACCCCTTCCGCGACATGGTCATCGGCTTTTTGATGGGCTACAAGAACGCCTACCAGGCAGCCGAGGATATCGAAACCCTGCGCGAGAACTATCCCCGTGAGGCCCTGTCCTGCGCACTTAATCTGCTTTCGAGCCACGACCGTCCGCGCATTATCTCGGTGCTCGGCGGCGGCCCCGACGAGTCGCAGCTGCCCGAGTGCGAGCGCAGCAAATGGCGCCTGGACGAGAACTCGATGGGCCTAGCCAAGAGCCGTTTTTGGCTCGCCACGCTCATGCAGATGACCTTCCCCGGCGTGCCTTCGATCTACTACGGCGACGAATACGGCCTGGAGGGTCTAACCGATCCGGGCAACCGCCGCACCCTGCCGGCCAAGGACCAACTGCACGACTTCGACACGCTGGCTATTGTCAAAAACGCCTCCGCCGTACGCCGCGGACTGCCGTTTATGATCGACGGCGAGATCAAGGCCTTCGCGCTCAACGACGAGGTGCTGGCATACAACCGCACGGGCAAGGATGGCGAGTCCGCGACGGTTATCATTAATCGTAGTCTGCGCAATTCGCACCGCGTGACGATTCCGGCGCTCGATGAATGCGCGAGTGACGTGATCAGCGGTCACGAGTGCGAGATCCACAACGGCACGGTCACGCTCGATTTGTATCCGCTGGGCTCGTCGATCATCTATCACCATGCCGAGCAGCGCCTGCAGGAGCCGCTCGATCACGGCGCGGGCGTTGTGTGCCATATCACCTCGGTACCGACCGATGACGGCAAGCCCGGCACGATCGGCGCACCAACGCGTCGCTTTATCGACCATCTGTCCGCTATGGGCATGCGCTACTGGCAGGTCCTGCCCGTCAACCCGACGGATTTCTTCCGCTCCCCCTATGCCGGGCCCTCGGCTTTTGCTGGCAATATCGACCTGCTGCCCGAGAGTCACAAGGAGCTAGCCGCCGACTTTGAGACCTGGAAGGCCCGTGGCGGCGAAGATGCCGATCCGCTCTACACCGCGTTTAAACATCGCAACGCCGATTGGCTCGAGAAATACTGCGTCTACATGGCCGTTAAGAAGTACTTTGAGGGCGAGTCGCGCCACGATTGGCCGACGGATGTCGCGCGCTACAACGAGCACCTGATTGACGACAAGCGTTTCCACGACGAGGCAGAGCTGCAGGCGTACATGCAGTACCGCTTTGACCTAGCCTGGTGCGAGCTCATGAACTACGCGCACAAGAAGGGCATCGAGGTCATCGGCGATATCCCGATGTATGTCTCGGACGATTCGGCCGATGCATGGAGCGAGCCCGAGAACTTCTGGCTGTCCGATACCGGTAAGGCGATTGAGATTTCTGGCGCGCCGCCCGACAACTTTGCGCCCGAGGGCCAGGTGTGGGGCAACCCGACGTTCCGCTGGGACCACATGAAGCAGAACGGCTACCGCTGGTGGATGGATCGCCTACGTCGTGCGTTCTCGCTCTACGACCGCGTGCGCCTGGATCACTTCCTGGGCTTCCACAGCTACTTTAGCATTCCCGCAGGTAAGGCCTGTGCCGACGGGCGTTGGCTGGCAGGCCCGGGCAAGGACCTTTTCCAGACCGCCTATGACGAGTTGGGGCCGCTCAACTTTATCGCCGAGGACCTGGGCTACCTGACGCCCGGTGTTCGCGCCATGGCTTCGACTTGCGGCTTCCCCGGTATGGACGTACTGGAGTTTAGCGATTACGACGTTCGTTGCGGCGTGCACCCTACGCCCGGCAAGATCCTGTACACATCGACTCACGACACGTCGACGCTCGCGGGTTGGTGCACGCGCTCCTTTGCGGGCGGCGACGAGCCGAGCGGTGTTGAGGTGGCAGCCAAGCTGATGAGTGACGCGCTGACAAGCGACGCTCCCCTGGTGATGATGCCGCTGCAGGATGTCCTGGGGCTGGGCGACGACGCGCGCATGAACGTACCGGGCGTGGCCACGGGCAACTGGACCTGGCAGGCTGACGAGGCCGACGTTGCGGCCGCCGAGGGCAAAACCGCACAGCTCCTGCGCAACACGCATAGATTCTGGGGCGAAGCGTGATAAAACGCCCGATATAGGGTACAGTTACAGACGTTTGAATTTTTGCGGGCAGAGTAATCTGCCCGCTTTGTGCTGAAAAGGAAGTATTATGGCGCGCTACGATTACAAGTGCTCGAGCTGCGGCAACGTGTTTGAGGTTGAGCATCCCATGTCCGAGACCCCCGAGGTCGTGTGCCCCAACTGCGGCGCTCCGGCCGCCAAGACGTTCTCGGCCAGCGGCATCAAGTTTGAGGGCAGCGGCTTCTACAACACTGATCAGCGCAGTGGCGGCTCCAGCACCAGCGCCACCAGCGGTTGCTGCGCCAACTGCCCGCATAGCCACTAGAAACCAATCAGCCCCGCGACCAACACCAATCGCGGGGCTGATTCTTTAGCTGCCCAGGTTCCTTATGAGTTGCGGTGAAATAAGGACTGTTTGGCGGGCAGAAGCCGCTATTCAATCCCTATTTCACCGCAACTTAGTCGTTACTTGTGGACCAGGCGGGCGCAGAAGTGGCCGTCGTAGGAGTCGGCGTTTACCGGCACGCTTTGGAAGAGGCCTCGATCGTTCTGGCGTACGGATACGAGCTTCTTGGCCTGGGCGAACTCAGGCAATTGAAGAATCTGCGCCTCGGAAAGCGGTGCAACGCTAAAGCCGGCACCCTCGGGAGAGCTCAGGAACGCTTCCACGACCTGCGTGTTCTCCTCGTCGAAAACCGAGCACGTCGCATAGATGAGCTCGCCGCCGGCAGCCACGCGCGCAGCAGCCTCTTTGAGCATCGTCAGCTGCAGCTTGGGCAGCTCAACCGTCACATCCTTTTCGGTCAGACGCCACGGAATCTCGGGATGACGGCGCATAGTGCCGGTGCCAGAGCACGGCGCGTCGATAAAGACCGTGTCGAACTTAACCGGCTCGCCAAGCATGGCATCAAATGATGTGAGCACCTCATCAAGCTCGCAAGCATCACCCGAAACCGTACGAACGCCCTGAATGCCGGCCTTATGCAGGCGAGCGAGATTCAGATCGCACTTGCGATCATGCAGATCGAGCGCCGTATGCTGACGCTCATAGCCCGCACGCTTGGCCTGGCACATCATCACATAGGTCTTGGTGCCACGACCAGCACCAATCTCAAGGCAGCTACCAGGGCGCGTGGCAGCTGTGGCGATAAGTTGCGCGTTGAGATCAGATGCCACCGCGGCAGCACGCTCAAACACACCCGAAGCAACGGTAACCTGGGCATCAACCGGGGCATGGCAGCCCGGGAACACGGGTGCCACAAGCTGCGAAATATACGGATCGAGCTTAGTCGCAAAGGCGTTCTCATGCAGGGCCAGCGGCGCGGGGGCCAGATTGCCGGCAAAGTTAAGCGCACCCTCGGGCGTGTCAAACGACGCCATAATGCGAGCGCACAGCCAGCGAGGAAGACCCATAAGGCGCGACAGACGAACCAAGCGTCGCTCGGACTCATCCATGTCGGATGCCGTGGCAAAGTCCTCAACATTGTCCGCAACCTTATGCAGTACAGCATTGGCCAAGCCGGCGGCGGACTTAGCACCGCAACGAACCAGTTCAACACCCTGACTTACGGCAACACGGCCCGGCGTATGCAGGTAGAGCATCTCGAAGGCCGAGATACGAAGCGCCATGCGAACGCGCGGCGCAACCTTTTTGGGCTTATCGAGAAACTGATCGAGCAGCTCGTCCAAAACACCCTGCGTGGCGGCAACACCGAGCGCCAAGCGAGCGGCAAACGCAGAATCGCGCTGGTCAATGGCCTTGGCGGAAGCACGGGAAGACAACACGTCGCGCGCATACATGCCACGGCGATCGGCCTCCATCAGCACATCGAGCGCAAGCTTGCGCGCGGGAGACAGCTTGCTCATGACAAAACACCCCACGAAAGATCGGCACCCTGCAGGCCAGCAGCCCAAGCAGAAGCGACCATAGCACGCTTGCCATCAGGCTTAACCTCGAGCAACTCAACCGAGCCATCGGAAAGGCCAAGGTAAACACGCTTAGCCTGAACGAGAACCTGACCCTCGCCAAGCGACACATCAGCCGCCGCAGCATCGAGCACACGCACGGTCTTGCCGGCAATCACGCAACGAGCAGGCGCGGTATCGGATGAGGCCAGCACATGACGCACGCAATCAAGCGCCGACATTTGCGGATCCAAGCGCATCTCCTGCTTAGAAATCTTGGCAGCATGGGTAACGAGCGCCTCGTCCTGTTCGATCCACACGGCGATGCCATCGGCAAGAGAAGGAAGCATATCGGCAAGCAGTTTGCCGCCGAGCTCAGCGAGCTCCATAGTCAGCGCCTCGGCATGCTTACCGGCAACCGAGGTCGAGGCCTGCGCACAATAGGCGCCGGTATCCACGCCATGCCCAATGCGCATAATAGAAACGCCGGCGACCTCGTCACCAGCAAGAATGGCACGCTGAATAGGAGCAGCCCCACGCCAACGAGGCAGCAGCGAAGCATGAACATTCACAATACCAAGCGGCGCCATATGCAGCACCTCATCGGGCAAAATGCAGCCATAAGCAGCTACACAGAAAATGTCAGCCCGGGCAGCCTGAAGTGCCTCAACAACCTCAGGCGTCATACGATTTGCCTCAACAACCGGCAACCCCAGCTCAAGCGCCTTAGCCTTAACAGGAGACGGCTCAAGCTTCTTACCACGCCCACGAACAGCATCAGGACGAGTAACAACAAGCGCAATCTCATTCCCAGCCTCCACAAGCGAAGTCAGCGAAGGCACAGCAAAATCAGGCGTACCCATAAACACAATACGCATAAAGGACATCTCCCCTCAACCAAAGCCGAGACGGCTACAAAGAGCAGCGGAAAGCCAAATCACCAGCCCATCCGCAATAACATTTCAACAAGAACAAATATACCCAAAACCAAAGAAAGAGCCGCAATAAAAGCAGCTCTTTCAGCAAAGCACCCATCAGCGAAGACGCCCATCCCTGGCCCGACGGCACCCGGGCGAACCGAGCCAGAACAACGCAGCCCCCGGTGCTGAGCGCCCACATATCGTCCCGCGCGCAGTTTCGCAGCAAAGCGAGAATGTTTGAGCACGGGATGATATGTGGGCGCTCAGCACCGGGAACGGTGGGCCCTACTCCGTCTCGCCCGGTCGAGCGCCGCGGGCCAGGGCGTCCTGGTACTCCTTGACGGCCTTGAGCCTCTGCATGGGCTTAAGGCGCTCGAACATGGTGTTGCCGTGCAGGTGGTCGATCTCGTGCTGCAGGCACACGCAGAACAGATCGCCCGAGGCCTCATAGCGAATCAGGTTGGCGCCCAGATCATACGCCTCGACGACGACATGGTCGGGACGCTCAATCTCGCAGCTAATCCCGGGGATAGACAGGCAGCCCTCGCTAAACGGCACCAAATGGTCACTCTGCTCAACAATGACAGGATTGATGAGCACGTACGGGTCGTAGTCGTTCTTGTCGCTGTAGTCGCAGTCGATGGTGACGAGCTGAATAAGCTCGCCGATCTGCGGAGCAGCCAGGCCGCAGCCGCCATTCTCGAACATCATCTTCTTCATCTTCTCGGCAAGCGCCTCGATCGCCGGGGTGATCTCCTCGATGACGGCGCACTCCTGGCGTAAACGAGGGTCGGGCGACAGTACGATTCCGTTGGCTTCCATGGCCATCCTTTCAGGTTGTTACATCAAATCATAGGCGTCGACGTCAACGCTCACGCTCACGCCGCGCACGGAGCCCACCTCTTTGAGGCAGGCGTCGATATCATCAGAGACATGGTACCCCACGGGCGACTTCACAAGCAGATGGAAGCGGTAACGGTCCTTGGCTCTCTCGATTACACACGAAGCCGGGCCCAGCACCTGCGGCACGGCACTCCCTGCCCGCAAAAAATCGGGCGCGGCGGCATGCCAGCGACGCTTGAGGAGCTTGGCGATGCGGCCGATGTAGTCTTGCGCGTCGTCTCGGTTCGCCGACCACACCAAAATGTTGACCAGACGCACGAACGGTGGATACAGGGCGTCGCGGCGCTGGTCCAGGTCGTAGTCGGTAAAGATCGAACGGTCGTGCTTAGCGACGGCGCGAATGACCGGATCCTCGGGCAGGTAGGTCTGGATGATCACCTCACCGGGACGATCACCGCGACCGGCACGGCCGGCGACCTGCTCCAGTAAATCGTAGGCGCGCTCCCCTGCGCGGAAGTCCGGCAGCTTGAGGGCGAAGTCGGCATTGACCACGCCCACGAGCGTGACCTCGGGAAAGTCGAGACCCTTGGCGATCATTTGGGTGCCCAGCAACACGGCGCAATCGGCCGCATCGAACTGCTCGAGCAGCTTTTTGTGCGCATCCTTGCCGCGCGTGGAATCGGCATCCATGCGGATGATGGCGACGTCCTCGGGCAGCATCTGGTGCAATGCGTCCTCGATCTGCTGCGTGCCCAGCCCCATTTTTGCAAGATAGCGACTGCCACATTTGGGGCAACGGCTCGTGGGCGCGGGATACGGCTGCACGCGCCAAGACGAACCGCAAGTGTGGCACTGCAGCGTGTGCGTGCGCTCGTGATACGTAAGCGCGGTGGAGCAGTGGTTGCAGGTGGGGACGCAGCCGCACTCGCGGCACATCAAAAACGGCGCAAAGCCGCGGCGGTTATGCAGCAGCACGGCCTTCTCACGGCGTTCGACCACGCGATCCAAGCCCTCCATCAAGGGTTTTGAGAACATGGAGCGGCTGCCGTGAGAAAACTCACGGCGCAGGTCGGCAATTCGGACCATGGGAAGCACGGCGTGTCCCGGGCGCTCGGGCATCTCGACACGCGTCCAAGTGGCACCGTTATACGTGCCACGACGGCAGCGGTCGAGGGCCTCGGCCGAGGGCGTGGCGGAGCCCAACACGAGCGGGCAGCGATAGCGCCGCGCCATCTCGGCCGCCACCTCGCGCGCGTGGTAGCGCGGACTGGAGCCCTGCTTGTAACTGGTCTCGTGCTCCTCGTCGATGATGATGAGGCCCAAGTCGCTGAGCGGGCAAAAGAGCGCCGAGCGAGCGCCGACGACCACGCGGGCCGCACCGCTGGCAACCATATCCCACTGGTCCAGGCGCTCGCCGGCCGAAAGCCGCGAATGGAACACGGCGACCGTCTCGCCAAAGCG
Source organism: uncultured Collinsella sp. (assembly GCA_900546115.1). Taxonomy (GTDB): domain Bacteria; phylum Actinomycetota; class Coriobacteriia; order Coriobacteriales; family Coriobacteriaceae; genus Collinsella. The sequence goes on along the minus strand of URBQ01000003.1, from coordinate 42,657 downwards.
CGAGCGGAAGCGGCCGACGGTCTGGGCTGTCAGCGATATCTCGGGCACCAGTACGCAGGCTGAGCGGCCGGCCGCGAGCACGCGCTCGATAGCGGAAAGGTAGACCTCGGTTTTGCCGGATCCAGTGACGCCATCGACTAGGACCACGTCGCCGTGAGCGTCAAGGCGTGCGCGCTCAATCTGCGCGAGGGCCTGTCGCTGACCGTTGGTGAGTGCCATCGGGGCCTTGCCGCTCGCCGAGGACAGCGTGGTCTGCTCGCTGCAGCCACGCCAGGCGCGGCGCTCCTCCACAACCACGACGCCGCGTTTTTCGAGCGCCTTGATGGTCGCCGACATGCTGTTATAGAGAAGGTTGAGGTCGCGCGTCGTGACCGGGCCGCACTGGAGCGCCTCGATGAGCTGCCGCTGGCGGACCGCGGTCTTGGGCGGCGTGTAGTCAAAGCCCTCGGGCGTAAGCATGACCCAGCGGTTTTGGATAGGCTTCACGGCGGGACGTTCAACCGTCCACACACTGTCGTCACCCTTGACCACACGCGGGCTGCCGCCAGGGGGCAAGAACAGGCGCAGGCATTCGGAAAGCGTCGCGACGTACTCGTGGCTCATCCAGCGTGCGATACGGGCGGCTTCGGCGGTAAAGAGCGGTTTGCTGAGGATAGCCTCGACGGCTTTAATACGCGCGGGGTCGAGGGCGTTGTTACCCTGCAGGTCGCCCAGCTCAGGCGCAATATCAACGATATAGCCCGCGGCGGCACGGTTACCAAAGTGGACCAGGACCGTGGATCCGATCTGGACCTCGTTGGCAAGGGACTCGGGGATGCCGTAAGCAAACGGTTCCGACAGCGCACGGGTGGGGATGTCGAGGACCACGCTCGCGTAGGCGGCGATGGGTTCGGGTGCAGGCTCGGGCTTCACCGGAGTCTCCTCCGGTTCCGGCGAACCAAACAGCGACAGTTGTTGAGCCATACACCACCTCTAACGAACGGACCTGAAAGGGGTGGGACAAAATAATCAGTAGAGTTTGTCCCATGGCCGATACGAGTGTCGAGCTTGTTGCGTCACTCGAACATGGGACAAACACTACTGATTATTTTGTCCCAGCAACCCACTCATCGGTACAGAAACAAGAGCCCCGCTCGGGGGAACGGGGCTCGGATACATGCGTTTACGCGTCTGCTACAGCGCCATCGTGCGGGCGCGGTCGATGCGTGCCAGGCAGTCGTCGCGGCCGACGAGCGCCATGGTCTCGCCCAACGGGGGGCTCACCATGTTGCCGCAGACGGCGACGCGCACGGCCTGGAACACCACGCGCTTCTTAAGGTCCATCTGCTCGGGCAGCGGCTCAAGCGAGGCGTCGATGGTCTCGGCAGTCCACTCGCCCACACCCTCAAGCGCGGCCTTGGCGGCGTCCAGAATGGCACCCATGCCCTCCTTGGCCAGGCCTTTGTTGACGGACTTCTCGTCATACTCGAGTGTCTCGGCCGTGGCAAAGATGGGGGCGGCGACGGTCACGGCGTCGGCCGGCATCTTGGTGCGCGGCTTGACGATGGCGGCAAGCGCATCAATCCAGTCCTCGCCGTACTCGACATTACCCTCGATGAGACCCGCCTCGTGCAGTTCGGGGACCATGATCTCGTCGGCAAACTGGGCATCGGACATGCCGTTGATGTACTCGGCGTTGACCCAGTCGAGTTTCTTGGGGTCGAAGGTCGCCGGGTTCTTGGAGATGCGGTCGAGCGAGAACTTGCTGGCCAGGACATCGCGCGGGATGATTGTGGTCTCGCCGTCGAGCGACCAGCCGAGCAGCGCCAGGTAGTTGACGAAGGCGTCGGACAGGTAACCGGCGTCGCGGTACTCCTCCACCGAGGTGGCGCCATGGCGCTTGGAGAGCTTCTTGCCGTCGGCGCCCAGGATCATGGAGATGTGGGCGAACGTGGGCACAGGCGCACCGAGGGCCTCGTAGACCATGACCTGACGCGGGGTGTTGGACAGGTGGTCGTCGCCGCGGATGACATGGGTGATCTTCATCATGGCGTCGTCGACGACGGTCGCAAAGTTGTACGTGGGCGTGCCATCGGAGCGGAAGATGACAAAGTCGTCGAGCTCCTTGGCGTCGAAGGTCACCTCGCCGTGGACGGCATCGTGGATGACGACGTCGCCGCGGTCCTCGGGTACCTTGATGCGCAGGACGTAGGACTCGCCGGCCTCGATGCGACGGCGGGCCTCCTCGGGATCAAGGTCGCGGCAACGGCGCTGATAGCCCTGGAAGGGGTCCTTGCGCTCCTGCGCGGCCTTGCGATCGGCGTCGAGCTGCTCCTTGGTGCAGAAGCAGGGATAGGCCTTGCCCTCGTCCCAAAGCTTCTGGGCAGCCTGCTTGTACAGGTCCAGGCGCTCGGTCTGGGCGTAGGGGCCAAAGTCTCCGCCCACCTCAGGACCCTCGTCCCAGTCCAGGCCCAGCCAACGCATGGCGCGCAGGATGATCTGCGTGTTCTCGTCGGTGGAACGGGTGGGATCGGTGTCGTCGATGCGCAGGATGAACGTGCCGCCGTTAGCACGGGCGAAAGCCCAGTTATAGATAGCGGTGCGGGCGCCGCCGATGTGCAGCTTGCCCGTCGGTGAGGGTGCAAAGCGGACGCGAACGTCTGATGCCATGGAAATCTCCTCGATTGCAGGATGGATGTCTAACCGCACCAGTATAAAGCATCAAAGCAACCTCCGCACAAAGGGCACCGACCCACTCATTGGGGACAGACTTAAATGACTACCCAAAGAGCACCCTGATGGTCATTTAAGTCTGTCCCCAATGAGTAGGTGCGGAAAGGGTGTGAATGTTTGATTTACGCGCTATGATGTGCCCTTGCATAGAGAGCCCGGCGGAATGGTAACGGTCGCCGGGACACGTTTTTGAAAGGACAATCATGTCAGAAGAACTTCGTTCCATCCCACCCCAACACGGGTCCTTTGTTTTTACGTCGGAGTCGGTGACCGAAGGTCATCCCGATAAGATCGCTGACCAGATCAGTGACGCCGTCCTCGACGCAATCCTCGCCAAAGAAATAGAGCTCCAGGAGCAGGGCTACATCGCCCCCAACGGCGTGCCTGCCAACGTGGAGAACGTCCGCTGCGCCTGCGAGACCCTCGTGACCACCGGCACCATCATCGTTGCCGGCGAAATTCGCACCCAGGCCTACGTCGACGTACAGGAAATCGCCCGCGGCGTTATCCGCCGCATTGGCTACAACCGTGCCAAGTTCGGTTTTGACTGCGACACCTGCGGCGTTATGAGCCTCATCCACGAGCAGTCGCCCGATATCGCCCAGGGCGTTGACGAGTCCTTCGAGACCCAGACCGGCGCTACCACCGACCCGATCGACCTGATCGGTGCCGGCGACCAGGGCATGATGTTCGGTTATGCCTCCAACGAGACCAAGACCCTCATGCCCATGCCACACTACCTGGCAAGCCGCCTGGCCGAGCGCCTGGCCGCCGTGCGTCACGACGGTACCCTCGCCTATCTGCGTCCCGACGGCAAGACCCAGGTCACCGTGCGCTACGAGGAAGGCAAGCCCGTCGAGGTCACGACCATCGTCATCTCCACGCAGCACGCCGCCGAGATCGAGGACATGGGCAAGATCAAGGCCGACCTCATCGAGCACGTCATCACCCCGGTCATGGCCGCCGAGAACATGCCGTGGGACAACGCGGAGATCTACGTGAACCCCACCGGTCGCTTTGTCGTGGGCGGCCCCATGGGCGACACGGGCCTCACCGGCCGCAAGATCATCGTCGACACCTACGGCGGCTACGGCCGTCACGGCGGTGGCGCCTTTAGCGGCAAGGACTGCACCAAGGTCGACCGTTCCGCCGCGTATGCCGCGCGCTGGGTCGCTAAGAACGTGGTCGCCGCCGGTCTGGCCGACCGCTGTGAAGTCGAGCTCGCCTACGCCATCGGCGTTTCCAAGCCCCTCTCAATCATGGTCGACACCTTCGGTACCGCGCATGTTGCCGAGGACAAGATCGTCGAGGCCGTCGAGAAGACCTTCGACCTGCGCCCGGGCGCAATCATCCGCGACCTAGACCTGCGTCGCCCCATCTACGAAAAGACGGCAGCCTACGGTCACTTCGGCCGCGAAGACGCCGACTTCACCTGGGAGAATACCGACCGAGTCGAAGAACTCAAAGCAGCCTGTGGCCTGTAGGCTTACGAGAAAAGCCACAGCCAAATAGAAACACGCCAAAAAGAGGTACCGGAACAACCGGTACCTCTTTTTTATTAACCGGTGGTGAAGATGAGTCGACATGGGACGCAGAATAGGTTCCCAGCTGATGAATTTTGCAGCAAGCGTGCCCCTACCATGTATCCTAAGTTCCGAGGGCTTTGGTATTTGGTCGATCGCGAGTTCCGCACGAGCCGGAGGCCACTTAATGTGGCCTCCGTGCGAGCCAGGACTGTAGAGCAGGCGACCAAATACCAAAGCCCTCGGAACGACGGGATAGAACAGGAGCGCATATGGCAGGCAAGCCGCAAACACTAGCTACGACCTCGGCATTCGAGATCTTGGGGCCCGTCATGGTCGGCCCCAGTTCATCGCACACCGCTGGCGCCCTGCGGTGCGCCCAAGTTGCCGCCAGCCTGCTGGAAGGCCGCATCACTAAGGTCACCTTTGGCCTGTGGAACTCCTTTGCCCACACCTACCGCGGCCACGGCACCGATCGTGCGCTCGTCGCGGGCATCCTGGGCCTCGACACCGACGACGAGAACATCAAGCAGGCCTTCGACCTCGCACGCGAGCAGGGCCTCGACTACCACTTTGAAATTAAGGGCGACGACGCCTCCATCCATCCCAACACCGTCGACATCGACATGGCCGACGATACGGGCGCCACGGCGCAGGTCCGCGGCGAGAGCCTCGGCGGCGGCAAGATGCGCATCAGCCGCATCAACGGCGTCGGCGTCGATATCTCGGGCATGTATTCCACGCTCTTCGTGGCACACCAGGACGTCCCCGGTGTGCTCGCCGCGCTCACGAACCTGCTCGCCTACGCCCATGTGAACATCGCTTTCTGCCGCACCTACCGCACCGAGGTGGGCGGCCAGGCATACTCCGTCTTTGAAACCGATGGCGCCCCCGACGACACCGTCATCCCCATGCTGCGCAAGCTCGACAATGTAAACTACGCCACCTTTATCGAGCTCCCGGGCTCGGCCTCGTCGCTCTCCCCCGGCGTTTCGGCCAAGGAAATCTTTGACGATGGTGCGCAGTTGCTCGACGCCTGCGCCGAACTCGGCCTCAACATCGGCGCCGTCATGGCCGTTCGCGAGGCGCGCCTGACCGGCGAGGCCCACGCCGTCGCCGCCATGCGCCGCGTGCTCGACGTCATGCGCGAGGAGACCACGGCCCCCATCGCCAATCCTCAGCGCTCGCTCGGCGGGCTTATCGGCGGCGAGGCCAGACTCGTTGATGCCACCGGCCGCAACGACTTGAGCGTAAGCCTGATGGGCGCCGTCCAGACCGATGCCGTGGCCCGCGCCATGGCCGTCCTTGAGCGCTCCGCCACAATGGGAGTGATCGTCGCCGCCCCCACGGCCGGCTCCGCAGGCGTCGTGCCCGGCTGCGTGCTGGCGCTCGCCGACCATCTGCAACTGGACGATGAGCAAGTCATGGACGCCCTCTACTGCGCCGCCGCCATCGGCCTCAACCTCACCACGAGCGCCTGCGTCGCCGGCGCCGAGGGCGGATGCCAAGCCGAGGTGGGAAGCGCGGCCGCCATGGCCGCCGCCGCGCTGGTGCAGATGCTCGGAGGCACGCCTGAGCAGGCACTCGACGCCAGCTCCATCGCCCTGAGCAACCTGCTGGGCCTGGTCTGCGACCCGGTGGGCGGCCTCGTGGAGGTGCCGTGCCAAAACCGCAATGCCATCGGCGTGGCCGCGGCATTTAGCTCGGCGCAGCTTGCACTTGCCGGTATCAAGAGCCTGGTGCCGTTTGACCAGATGGCGCACGTCATGCTCTCCGTGGGCCACGCGTTGCCGGCCACGCTGCGCGAGACGGCAAAGGGTGGCATCGCGCAGGCTCCGGCCGCACTTTCGGCCTGTGCAAAATGCGGTGTGTGCGGATAGCGACAAAGAACGACTCGAAGGTGGGACAAATGTCCCACCTCTTTTGAATGCCACCGTTTCCATACCACAAACAACTGGGTAATCGCTATAATGCAAGCCCAGTAAAAACACGATGAGCCGCAAGGCGAAATCCGAAGGATATGCATACGATGTCGCAAAACGATCGAACTCAACTGATTCCCGATCCGCAGCAGCCGAGCAGGCATACCGGCGGCGTTCAGTCGCCGCGTCCTATCGCGCCGAGCCGCGGTCAGCAGCGAGGTGCGGCAAACGTTTCCCAACGTCCGAACAAGCAGCATCAGCAGCGCCAGGCAAATGGCAATGCGCCCAAGCAGCCCCCCACGCACGCTCGAGGCGATCGCGGCCCCGCACGCAAACCCGCCGAGAACAATAAGTCGGGCAAAAAGACGACGCTCTTTGTCGTTCTGGGTCTTATCGTCATTGTCTATATCGTAGGCGTTGTAGCGTTTTCGCAGGTAGCCTACCCCAACACCACTATCGCCGGCGTCGATGTCTCGTTCTCCAACGCTTCGTCTGCCGCCACCAAGGTCAACTCGGCTTGGAAGCACTATAAGCTCACCGTGACAGGCGATGACTTTAGCTGGACCTATCAGCCCGAGTCCGATGAGCCCATTGTCGACGGCGAAGCTGCCGCAAAAGAGATTATCAGCCGCAACGAAGCCATTGTATGGCCGGTTCGCCTTGTAGAATCCTTAAGCGGCAAGACCAAAACAACCGCTAGCTCCAACGAAGTCGATCTTGATCAAGACGTCGACCTGTCCATGCTCTCCGACACCTTTGACCAAAAGCAGTTTGAGAAGGATCTGGGCGCCGCCATCGACGAGTTTAACGAGGGGCGTTCGGGCGCGTTCGAGGCCAATAGCTCCTATGACGAGCAGGCCGGCAAGTTTACCGTCGAGAAGGCGCGCTCCAACGAAAAACTCAACCGCGAGCATGTCATTAAGTATGCCGAGCTCGAGCTTGCCTCGCTGGCCGAGACCGTAGATCTTTCCAAGCTCGGCAACGATGCCTATGAGCCGCTCAATGGAACGCTGACCGATGATCAGATTCAGTCTGCATGCGATGCCGCCAACAACTTCTTGGGCGTCAACGTGACCCTCAAGCTCAACGGCGAGGATGCCGGCAAGGTTGATGGCAGCTCCGTGTTGCAGTGGATCAGCTTTGCCGATCCGGCCAACCCCACGCTCGATACGTCGCAGATCAGCAGCTGGGCAGCCGAGCTCGCCAACGGCTTTAATACCGTGGGCTCCACTCGCTGGTGGACGCGCGCCGATGGCAAGCAGTGCGCCGTCGAAGGCGGCGACTTTGGTTGGTCCATCGACAGCAGCTCGCTCGCCAAGCAGGTCGAGGACGCCATCAACAACAAGCAGACCGGCGAAATCGAGATCAAGTACTCCCAGAAGGCCGACACATTTACCGCCAAGGGCGAGCCCGACTGGAAGGCCTATATCGACGTCGACCTGTCCGAGCAGCATGCGCGCTACTACGACGAGAGCGGCAACATCGTGTGGGAGGCCAACTTTATTTCTGGCAAACCGGGCGAAGACGCCACCCCCGAGGGCGTATGGCAGATCAACAGCAACGATGGCGCCAGCAAACTCATCGGTGCCAAGGACCCCGAGACCGGCAAGCCCAAATACGAGAGCCCGGTAAGCTACTGGATGCCGTTCGAGGGCAATATGGTCGGATTCCACGACGCCACCTGGCAAAACGATTCGAGTTTCGATAACGCCGAATCGTACAAGTGGTGCGGTAGCCACGGTTGTATCAACCTGCGTCTGGCCGATGCCAAGTCGCTCCACGAGCGCATCAAAGTCGGCCTCTGCGTGGTCGTGCACTCGTAACGCAGCTAACGTCTACAACAAGTAAACAGCACGGCGACAAAACTTACAGTACCGTCATCCGCAACTTCTATACGCCCGCCTATCGCGACGGGCGTATATACTTATCGGAGCCATATCGATAAAGGAGACGCTATGTCCAAGGTCCCCACGATCAATCCGGGTCCTGACGATTCCGATCGCATGCCCCAAGATGCCACCGAGACCCTGCCGATTATCAGCGCTGCAGACAACAAGCAGCCCCAAACGAGTCTCGACGATTCGACCGATATCTCCGATGAAGAAGCCTATGCAAAGCTCAAGGCAAAGCGTGCCGAGCGTCGGCGCAAAAAGCTCATCCGACGCGGTATCGCCGTCGGTGTCGTTGTTGCCATCGCGCTCATTGCTATCATCGCAACGCTGGTCATCAACGCGCAACCCGCAGGCACCAACGGACCGGTGACCGACATGGTCACCGAAGGCACGTTTACCACCACAGTCGAAGCCAAGGGGCAGCTTAAGCCCATCTCGGCATCGGTCGTCTCCCCTTCTGTCGACGGTACGGTTGAAAAGATCAACGTGCATGCCGGACAGAGCGTCAACGAGGGCGACGTACTCATGACCATTAAGAACGACGCGCTCGATAGCGCTGTTAACGAGGCGCAGCGCGCGGTCGCGGCCGCCCAGGAAGACCTGAACAATGCAAAGGTGGCACTCGCGGCCGCACAGGCCGCACCGACAACGGACAGTGACGGATCGACCGGTCCATCGGACGCAAACGCCAACGCAAATGCCGTCTCGACCGCCCAGCGCAACCTCGCCTCGGCCCAGGCAGCGCTGGAACAGGCAACTGCAAAGGCGGCCGAGCGCACCGTAAAGGCCCCCAGCTCGGGCAGCATCGTGGAGCTCAACGCCAAGGTGGGCGCTACGGTAACAGGCGGCATGATCATGGGTGAAAGCGACACGAGCGGCGGCAAGCAGTGCATGCAAATCGCCGACCTGTCCAAGATGAAGGTGACGGTTCAGGTGGGCGAAAAGGATATCGCCAAGATCGCCGTGGGCCAAAGCGCCAACGTGACCTATCCCGCGTTTCCCGATATCGTGAGCCAGGGCACCGTCACGGCTATCGCCTCGGTGGCAAACTCTGACTCCGGCTCCGGTAGCGGCGGCAGCGTGACCTTTAACGTCGACATCCTCATCGAAGCACCCGACAGTCGCCTTAAGCCGGGTATGACTGCCGAGGTCTCGGTAGTGACCGAGAAGCTCGACGACGTGGTTATGGTGCCGACCATGGCGCTGATGACCGAAGATGGCGAGCACTATTACGTCAATCTGGCCACCGATTCGGAAGGCAAGAAGACGCGCCGCGTGAAGGTGACCGTCGTGACGCAAAACGACAACGAGGCTGTAGTCGGTAAGACGCAGGTCAAGCGCGACGACCAGGGCAACGAGATCAACCCAGACGTCCCGGTTACCAAGTTACGCGACGGCGACACCATCGTGACGGATACCGGCACAGGCATGACGGCAGACGGCGGCGACAACATGCCTGCCGACGAGGGCAAGTAATGCGTCCCGTCATCGACATCCGCAACGTGCACCGCATCTTTGAGAGCGAGGCCGGTTGCGCCCACATCCTGCATAACGTAAGCCTGGCAGTAGATCCCGGTGAGTTCGTCGCCATCACCGGCCCCTCGGGCTCGGGCAAGTCGACACTCATGAACATCCTGGGCTGCCTGGACAAACCGACGGCGGGCGATTACTTCCTGCAAGGGCTCAACGTCGCCGAGCTCGACGATGATGAGCTCACCGAGGTGCGCGCGCTGAGCATCGGCTTTGTCTTTCAGAGTTTTAACTTGCTGCCGCGTCTGACGGTGATCGAAAACGTCATGCTGCCGCTGTCCTACACCAATGTGCCGCGTAGCCAGCGCGAGATGCGCGCCGTGCACGCGCTGCAAGCCGTCACACTGCCGGTCGACCATTGGGACCACCGCATATCGGAACTCTCGGGCGGACAGATGCAGCGCGTCGCCATCGCGCGCGCCCTCGTCAACGACCCGCCCATCATTTTGGCCGACGAGCCAACGGGAAATCTAGACTCGACAACCGGGGCGCTCGTCATGGAAACCTTCCACAAGCTCCAGAAACGCGGCAAGACCATCGTACTCATCACGCATGACCCCGGCATCGCCGCCGAGGCCGATCGAGCCGTAACCATCCGTGACGGGCGAATCCATGACGGCGCATATGTCGCGCATACACCGAATACGTTACGCGGGGCCGTGAACGCCCTGCCCACGATTTCGACATCCACCAATCAGCCGAAGGGAGCGAAGGAATGAGCACCCGCGATCTTGTCCAAGAAGCCCTTCACTCGCTCGAGGCCAACAAGGGACGCAGCCTGCTCACCATCCTTGGCATCGTCATTGGCATCGCCTCGGTCATCGCCATGACTTCGCTCATCGGCGGCATCCAAAACAGCCTGGTCAACAGCCTGGGCCTCAATGCAGCCCGCATGGTAGAGATCTATTCGTCCCAAGAACTCACCGATTCGGATGTGGAAAAGCTTCGCAAACTGGTGCCGCAGATTGAGCAGATCGGCATCGTCGATAGCGCCTATTCCGAGTACAAGGTCGGGGATAAAAGCTATACCGTCATGGCACACGGCGTCGATAGCGACATGCTCGATGCCGTGGGCGCCAGCAAGCTCGTTGCGGGACGTGTCTATTCACAGGCAGAGTCTCAATCAGCCTCGCGCGTGGCGCTCATCAGCCGCGGCGGCGCCGATCAGCTTTACGGCAACGAACAGGACGCACTGGGGAAAACCATCAAGGTGTCCAACGGCGAGGTGCAGATTGTAGGCGTGATTGATGGCGGCAGCGACTCCATGGGCTCGCTCACGCTATATATGCCACGCGAAACCATCTCCGGCCTGTTTGGCGACGAGAATCCTTCATTCCCCAGCGCGACGGCACTTGCCGCCGAGGGCACAGACATGGACGAGCTCTGCAAGACCATCGAGTCTAAGGTGCGCGCGATGAAGGGCATCTCGGAGGATGATGAGTACGACAGCGTATCGGCGACCTCCATGAAAAGCGCCATCGATGCACTCAACTCGTTTATGGGCGCCTTCTCGCTCATCATGGGCGCTGTCGCCAGTATCTCACTGCTTGTCGGCGGAATCGGCATTATGAATATGATGCTTACCAACGTGACTGAGCGCATCCGCGAGATCGGTATTCGCCGTGCCTTGGGCGCCAGTCGCCGCGATATCACCGCGCAGTTTTTGGCCGAGTCCTCGGCGCTGTGCGTCACCGGTGGCCTGCTGGGTGTCCTGATTGGCTATCTGCTGGCCTGGGGCCTCGCGATGTTTGCCGCAGGATCAGGGGTTCTCAACGAGCTCGGTGCCAGTGGGGAGATCACACCGAGCTTTTCAATCGCCACGGTGCTGCTGGCCTTCGGCGTCTCCGTCGGCATCGGCGTGATCTTTGGCTTCTACCCCGCTCGCCGCGCGGCAAAGCTCAACCCGGTGGAGTGCCTACGCTACCAGTAAGCCACCACCAACAAGTTGCGGCGAATTAGGGACCGTTTGGGGGTGCGGACGCCGGAAACGTAGAGATCGGCCTCGCCGAAGTCGGCCTGGGCCCGGCAGGGCCTGCGTCAGCATTGCCAAAAACGCCTATCGAAAGGGCGAATCCTTCTTGACAGAACTACAGGAACACCCCCCCACGCGGGCGGGAGGGCGCGCAGGTGCGGCAAGCGCCTAGCGCGCGAACTCCCGTAAGAGCGCGTCTTCCACTTCCCGAAGCGAAAGGGCCCCGCCTCCCTCGGCGGGACGGGTGACCACGATGCAGCGCGCTCCCACGTCGCGCGCGGAGGCGAGCTTCTCGGCCGTGCCGCCTACGGTTCCCGAGTCCTTGGTCACAAGCCACTGGGCGCCCACCTGCCGAAGCATCGCCTCGTTGAGCTCGCGGGTGAAGGGTCCCTGCATGCCGATGACGTGCGACGGCGAAAACCCCGCGTCGATGCACTTCGTTATAGCACTGGGCAGCGGGAGCACGCGCACGAAGAAGCGCTCCGCGAAATCGGCGACGCGCGTGTAGGGAGCAAGCTCCTTGCTCCCCGTCGTGAGAAGAGCGCGACCCGGGTTCTCGGAGAGAAAGCGCGCCGCGCAGGCGATCGACGCGACCGACACGACGCCTTTGGGCAGCGCCTCGACCGGGCGCGCAAGGCGCAGGCATCGTGCACCCACGGCGAGCGAAGCGGCCCGGATGTTGCCGCTTGCAAGCGTAGCGAAGGGGTGCGTGGCGTCGACAACGATGCGCGCGCCGGAAAGCTCGCGCTCCATGTCAGCCTCGTCGAGCCTGCCCGCATGCACCTCGATGCCTGGAAGCTCGCCCAAAAGCTCGCCTCCGTACTCGGTTGCCGCATAGGTACGGGCGGGGATGCCCGCCCCGCTCGCCCATTCGCACAGAAGGCGGCCCTCGGTGGTGCCGGCGAAGATGCGCAGCGCCGGCGCGGATGCGGGCGCCGTCACTTCGGGCCGCCTGGGCGCGTGATCTGGTAGAGCAGCGCGTTCATAATGGCGGCCGCCACGTTCGAGCCGCCCTTGCGACCCCTCGCGACGATGGCCGGCACGCGTCGCGCGAGTAACTCCTCTTTCGCCTCGACCACGTTCACAAACCCGACCGGCACCCCAACGACGAGCGCGGGCGCGATCTTCCCCGCGTCCATGAGCTCGGCGAGGCGCAGAAGTGCTGTGGGAGCGTTGCCGACGGCCACGATGAGCGGACCCTCGATGCCGCTAGCTTTGTCCATGCTCGCAACGGCGCGAGTCGTGCCCGCGGCGCGCGCAGCCGCGGCGACATCAGGGTCGGCCATGTAGCACACGGCCTTGCAGCCGAGCTTCGCGAGCGCGGGCTTGCTTATGCCTGCGAGCGCCATGTTCGTGTCGGTGAGCACCGTGGCCCCTGCGCGCAGTGCGTCGAGCGCACAGTGCGCGGCGTCATGGGTGAACACGAGGGAATCGGCGTACGAGAAGTCGGCAGTGGTGTGGATGACGCGCTTCACGACGGGCTCTTCGAGCGGCGGGAACGTGCGGCCGCCGAGCTCTTCGGTGATGATCTCGAAGCTGCGCCGCTCGATGTCGCCGGGCGCCATCTCCTTGGAATCCATCTAGTACTCCACTCCTTCCCTTGCACATATCCCCTGCTCGTAGGGATGTTTCTCGCACCGCATCTCGGTTATGTAGTCGGCCTTCTCCACGATCTTGCGGGAAGGCGCGCGCCCGGTGAGCGCTACTTCGACGCCGCGCGCGGACATATCGAGCGCGCGGTCCACGAGCGCCTCGTCGACAAGCCCCTTCGAAAGCGCGTCGAGCGCCTCGTCGAGCACGAGCAGCCCCTCTTGCGCGCCCTCGAGCTCGGCGAGCGCGGAAGCGAGGTTCCCATCGTGCAGCTCGCACGTCGCGGCAAGTTCTTCCGACGTCATCGACCAGGTAAACTTGTCCGACGCCTTCCCCGCGAACACGGGCACGCCGAAATGCTCGGCGAGCAGGCGCACCTCCCCGCTTTCGCCGTCTTTCAGGAACTGCACGACGACGACGCGGCGGCCTGCAGCGAGCATGCGAAGGGCGAGGCCCATCGCCGCCGTGGTCTTGCCTTTGCCGTCGCCATGATACACGTGGATCATACGCCCTCCTCGATAATGCGGTAGACATACTCCATGTCGAGCGCCCCGCGCACGACGTCGGCCAGGCGGTCGAACTCGCGCGCACGGTGATCGGCCGCGGACGCCGCGCCCGCAGCACCCACGACGTTCTCGGGCAGGCCGCGCATGCGCGCGAGCGAGCGCGCGAGGGCGAGCGCCACCCCCGGTTCGTCGAACAGGCCGTGGAGATAGGTTCCGAACACGTTTCCGCAGGCCGCGCCTTCTGGTTTGCCGCCAATCGTGCCCGCAGGAGCGCAGGAGACGGTCGTTTCGCCGTCGTGAATCTCGTACCCGCGCGCCGTCATGCCGTTCCACGCCGAGAACGCGCCTTGGGCGCCCGTGATGCGCAGCTCAGACTGGGCGAGGCGCTTTTCCTCCTTGAACACCGTACTTGCAGGGATGAGCCCGAGCCCGCGCGCGGTGCCAGCGCCTTCCCTGCCGTGCGGGTCGGAAAGCTCGTCTCCCAAAAGCTGGTAGCCTCCGCATATGCCGAGCACCGGCGTGCCCGTGCCCGAAAGCGCGCGTACACAGGCCCCGATGCCGCTAGCCGCAAGCCAGCGCGCGTCGTCGAGCGTAGTCTTCGAGCCGGGAAGCACCACCAGGTCGGGTCGGCCCAGATCGGTCGTCGAGGAAACGTAGCGCACGCCCACGCCGGGCACGCGCGAAAGCGGGTCGAAGTCGGTGAAGTTCGACAGATGCGGAAGACGCACGACGGCGACGTCGATGACGCCGCGCGCCTCGCGGGCAGATAGGCGCGGCGCGAGCGAGTCCTCGTCGTCCAGGTCGAGCGTAAGATACGGCACGACCCCCACGACGGGAACCCCGCACATCTTCTCGAGCGGGGCCAAACCCGGGCGCAGGATTTCCACATCGCCGCGGAACTTGTTCACCACAAGCCCCCGCAAAAGCGCGCGGTCCTCGGGCGCAAGGAGCGCGACCGTGCCGTAGAGCTGGGCAAACACCCCGCCCGGGTCGATGTCGCCCGCGAGCAGCACGGGGGAGGACACGGCGCGCGCGAGCCCCATGTTGACGATGTCGTTTTCGGCAAGGTTGATTTCGGCGGGGCTGCCGGCGCCCTCGATGACGATGACGTCGTTTTCCTCCGCGAGCGAATCGAACGCCTCCAAAATCTGCGGCATGAGCGCCTTCTTTCGCGCGAAGTAGTCCCTCGCAGCGAAGGCTCCCTGCGCCTTGCCGGCCACGATGAGCTGGCTTCGGTGGCCGCTTTCGGGCTTGAGCAGGATGGGGTTCATGCGCACGTCGGGCGCGATGCCGCACGCCTCGGCCTGCATGATCTGGGCGCGCCCCATCTCGAGCCCGTCGGCCGTGACACCGCTGTTGAGTGCCATGTTCTGGCTCTTGAAGGGAGTCACGCGCAGGCCGTCCTGCGAAAGTACGCGGCACAGCCCAGCCGCAAGCAGGCTCTTCCCCGCGTTCGACATGGTGCCCTGGATCATGATGGGCTTCGCCCTACCCACGGGTATCGACCTCCTTCGCCGAGCCTCGGCCATCCGCGCCCGCCATAGCGCCGCTGAAAGAAGCGCCGCCCCGTTCGTCGGGTTCGCCTTCGCCCGATGCACCTTCCGCCCGAAGCACGCGGCTGAACGCCATCGCAAGCCGGGCATTCTCCTTGCGCGT
This sequence comes from uncultured Collinsella sp., assembly GCA_900546115.1. Lineage (GTDB taxonomy): Bacteria > Actinomycetota > Coriobacteriia > Coriobacteriales > Coriobacteriaceae > Collinsella. The sequence goes on along the minus strand of URBQ01000003.1, from coordinate 27,354 downwards.
GCGCACCGCGACGCGGCACCAGAAACGGGACAGTACCGAAAACGAGTCGCACGTGCGGACCAAAACCCCCTGTTTATACAGGCGCTCGGGGATGTCTTTCGCCGGCGTGCGGACTAAAAGGAAGTTCGCATCCGACGGCACGACGGAAAGCCCGAGCGAGGAGAGCTCGTGGGAAAGCCACGCTCGCTCGCCCGCCAATACATCGCGCGTGCGCGAGACGTATTCAACGTCCTCCAGGGCGGCGATGCCCGCGGCCTCGGCGACCGAGGAGACGGGCCACGCCTGCCCCGCCCGGCGAATCCCCTCGATGAGTTGGGCGTTTCCGCTGATCAGATATCCCAACCGCAACCCCGCCATTCCGTAGAGCTTGGTGAACGCGGAGAGCACGGCCACATGGCGCGAACACGCGGCGCGTGCGGCCACGCTCCTTTCGCGGGCGTCGGGCGCAAATCCGAGAAAGCACTCGTCCACGACGAGCAGCGCGCCCACCTGCTCGCAGCGGCAGGCCGCAGCATCGATCACACGGGGGTCGACGAGGCGCCCCGTCGGGTTGTTCGGATTGCAGAGGTACGCCACGTCTCTCGGCCCCTCGATCGCGCGGGCGAAGGAGGCAGGCACGTCGAAGTCGTCCGCTTCGGAGAGCGGGAACTCCTGCACGCATGCGCCGTAGTACGATGCCGCCTCCGCATATTCAGAGAACGTCGGCGCGCACACGACGAGGCGTTTCGAGCGCACCGCCGCGGCGAGCCGCCAGATGATGTCGGACGCGCCCGCGCCGCAGACGATAGTATCTTCGGGAATGCCCTGGTCGCGCGCTAGCGCGCGAACGAGGGCGAGGCTTTCCCTATCGGGGTAGGCGTCGATTCGAGAAAGCGCCTTGCAAGCTGCGGCGACGGCGCGCGGCGAGGGGCCTGCCGGATTCACGTTCACCGAGAAGTCAATGAGGTCGGAGGCACCCCCTTCGCAAGCGATGCCGAGCGATTGCGCGCTGCCCCCATGCGTGCGGGCGCGCAGGATTCCCCCGGCAGCCCGGGGCGCGGCGTGATCTTCCCTCATGCCATCGCCCCCACGGCGAGCACGACCGCCGCGCGCGCGGCGCCGAAGACGACGAGCGCGCATACGGACGCGGCGAGCATGAGCCTTGTCGCCCGGGCGATGTCGCCCCACTCGATTTCGCGGGACGCGTCGCCTATCGTCGGTTTCTCAACGAGCTTGCCGAAATACACCGCGGGTCCTGCCAGGCGCAGTCCGAGCGCACCCGCGCACGCCGACTCGGTCTGCGCCGCGTTCGGGCTCGCATGGCGACGCCTGTCGCGGCGCCAGATGCGCGCCGCCCCGCGCGCGTCGAGCCCGACGATCGGGCACACGGCGATCATGAACAGGGCCGATAACCGCGAGGGAATCCAGTTCACGGCATCGTCGAGGCGCGCCGAGGCGCAGCCGAAGTCGATGTAGCGCTCGTTTTTGTAGCCCACCATGCTGTCGAGCGTGTTCACCGCCTTGTACGCCATGCCCAAAGGCGCACCCCCGATCATAAGGTAGAAAAGCGGCGCGATGACACCGTCGCTCGCGTTCTCCGCCACCGTTTCCACGGCGGCGCGCGCGACGCCCTGCTCGTCGAGAACAGACGTGTCACGTCCCACGATGAGCCCGACGGCTTCGCGCGCCGCGACAAGTCCGCCCTTCGAGAACGCGCGGGCAACGGCCAGGCTCTGGCGGCGCAGCTCGCATGCCGCGAGAATCTGATAGCTCGCCCATGTCTCGGCCACGAAGCGCAAGCCGGAGTGAACCATGCCGCAAAGATGCAGGATTCCCCAGGTCAAAAGCCCACACGCAAGCGGAAGCGCCACGGCGAGCACAAGCCCTGCGGCGCGCGTGCCCGCGGACGTTTGCGGGAATGCGCCCCGCAGGCGGCCTTCGGCCCACGTGATCGCGCGCCCCATGGCGACGACGGGATGGGGAAGCCAGCGCGGGTCGCCGAAGGCAAGGTCGGCCGCGAACCCGGCGGCGACGGCAAGAATCGTCATCACCGGGCATCGCCCCCCCAAGCGGGGCGAACGTCGCGAAGGCAGCGCCCATCCCAAGTGGCGGCCCATGCGCCGCCCGGCTCGGTATGCACGTCGAAGTATCCCATTTTCGGGACAGCTAGCTCGGAGAGCAGCGCTTTCACGGTACCCGCGTGAACGACGAAGACGGCGCGCCCACTCCCCTGGGCGCGCTCCGATTCGCACGCCTCCCGAAACGCCGCGATGACGCGGCGGGTGAAATCGCTCTTGCCCTCGCCATGCGGGCAGCGCGTCTCGCACCAGGAGTCTACCCAGGCGCGATAGCGCGCATCCTCTTTAAGCTCGGCGGCGCTTCGCCCCTCGAAGTCGCCGAAATCCATCTCGCGCAGACCGGGGCACGCCATAAGCTCCGCGTTCGGGAAGAGGATGCGCGCCGTCTGGTCGGTGCGGGCCATGCCGCTCGTGATAACACGGAACACGTCACGATCGCACGCGAGGTCGCGCAAAGCGCGCTCGCCCGCACTCGACAGGGGCTCGTCGGTGCCCGCCCCGCTGTAGCGATGGTCTTCCGTGCCCGCCGTGGCACCATGGCGCACGAAGACGACTTCCAAAAGCGCACCCGCGCCCTGCGTCCCTCGAGGTGCATCGGCAAGGTTTCCTTTGATGACCTGGGGAATCCCGCACGTCATGCGCACGACGACGTCGGCGCGCGCAGCGAGCGCGCATCCCAGGCGCCCCGCGCGCTCGCGCCATTGGGCGTCTTCCGCACTCATGGGGACGACCCCCGAGCCGACCAAGGGCAGAATCACTGCGTCGAAGCCGATCAGCCGCTCGAGCGCCCGGTCAGCGTCGAGCGCGCGTACGAGTTCCTCAGCACGGTAAGCGACACGGCCGGCAAAAGCCGCGGGCACGCCGCCCTCCGCAAGCTGCGCCGCGTCGACGAAATCGTCCGCCGCGAACCCGAGTTTTTCGCGCACGAAGGTCCTCTTCCCCGAATGCGCGCCACCTACCACGAGCATCATAGGAGCATGCCCCCCACCACCAGCATGGCAAGCATCGCGAGCTCGGCCCATTGCAGAAACCATCCGGCCAAATCCCCCGTCACCCCGCCGAAGCGGGACAGGGCAACATGGCGGTACCACGCGAGCACCAAAAGCCCCGCCACCGCCATAAGGGCGCCGACGGCCTGAGCGCACGCGACCATCCCTGCAGCCGAAGCCGCTGCGAAAGCGTAAAGCGGAACGACGATCGCCGCGCGCTTCTTCGCAGGCGAGAGCCCCGCGGCCATGCCGTCCGCCCGCGCGGCAGGCCAGTATTCAACGGCGAGCCCCGAAAGCGAGCGGGAGAACACGAGCGAGCACAGAAGCGCGAGGAACGCCCCCGCCGTAAGCGGCAGCGCGGTGAACAGGGAAAACTGCAGAATAAGGTACACAACAACACCGATGACCCCGAAGGCGCCCGCCCGCGGGTCGTGCATGATCTCGAGCTTTCGCTCGCGCGGGGCCCAACTTGCAAGCGCATCGGAGGTGTCGCAGAGCCCGTCTAGGTGGATGCCTCCCGTCACCGCCACAGGCAGCGCCACGAGCACGGCCGCGACGATGGTCGCGGGCACGCCGAGCAGGTTCGCCACGTACCCCCACGCCGTCATGAGGAAGCCTTCCGCAAGGCCCACCAGGGGAAACACGGCAAGCGCATGGGTTGACCCGAAATCGGTCCAGGCCGATTTCGGGACGGGGATGCGCGAGAACGTTCCGAACGCCGCGCCGATTGCCTCTACTATCTTCACCTTGTAGGTCCTTCGCCTTTCATACACACGGGAATCCCGCATACCACTTCGACTGCGCGATCGGCCAGCGCCGCCACACCCGCGTTCACGCGCGCGAGCGCGCGCCTCCATGCCTCGGTCCCTTCATCGTAGCGCATCCCATCGGCGAACACGTCGACGGTGACCACCACCGTATACGCAGCGGCCTGAGCGAGCCGTTCAATGCCTCCGAGCACCTCGCGCGCCGCAGCGTCGGGGTCACGTGGGGACAAGCCGCCTTCCGCGAAAAGCTCGTTCGCAACCAGGTTGCCCACGTCCTCCAAAAGAAGCGTGCAGCCGCGCGGAAGCCCGGGCACTGCGGCGCCCACGTCACGCGTGCACTCGAGGGTGGAAAACCCCTTGCCCTCGCGCAGCGACCGATGGCGCGCGATGCGGCGGGCGCCCTCTTCCCCGAAGGGCTCCATCGTTGCCAGGTACACGCGGGGGCCGTCGTGCCCGAGGCACAGGGACTCGGCGTAGGCGCTCTTGCCGCTCGCGGCGGCGCCGATGACAAGTGTCACCGTCATTTCCCGGCCTCGAAATGCTCGTACGCAGCCATACCAGTCGCCGTGAACGTCTTCCCATCCCGGTACACGCGCAACGCCGAATCCAGAAGGGGCAGATACGCCATGGCGCCCGCGCCCTCGCCCAAGTGCATGCCTGCGTCGAGTGGTGCCTTTATGCCGAGCTCGCGAAGGAGCTCCTGGCTTGCGGGTTCGCTTGATGCGTGGGTGCCCACGAGGTAGCCCAAGGCGTTGGGGCACAGGCGCGCCGCGCACAGGGCCGCCGTGCAGGATATGACCCCGTCGAGGAGCGCCGGCGCCTTCGAGGCCGCGGCCCCCAGGTAGAAGCCGCACATCGCCGCGATGTCGAAGCCGCCCACCTTCGAGAGGACGTCGATCGGGTCGGCGGGATCGGGCGAGTTCGCGTCGATAGCACGCTCGACCACGTCGCGCTTGCGCGCGAGTGAGGCGTCCGAGAGCCCCGCGCCGCGCCCGACGAGGCTCCGCGCTTCCGCCCGGATGAGCACTGCGGCCACCGCCGCAGAGGTGGTCGTGTTGCCGATGCCCATCTCGCCCGCGGCGAGAAGGCGCACGCCGGTGCGGGCAAGCCCGCACGCGACGGCGATTCCGACCTCGATCGCGCGCACGGCCCCATCGCGAGACATAGCGGAACCGTGCGCGATGCTGCCGCTCCCCCGCCGCACGTTCGCGCGCACCATGCGCGTGTCTTCTATACCCCGGGCCATACCCACGTCGACGGGCACGACCTCGGCACCCGCGAACGCCGCCATGCGGCAGGCGCTCGTGGCCCCCTCGCACATGTTGCGCGCGACGGCTCGCGTCACGTCTTGCCCGCTTTGCGACACGCCTTCGGCAACGACACCGTTGTCGGAGAAGAATACCGCGAGCGCACGGGGAAACTCGGCCACCTCGGCGCTCCCCTGAGCTGCGGCGATACACGCGACGGCGTCTTCAAAGTCGCCCAATCCCCCCAAGGGGTGCGCGATGGAGTCCCACGCGGCGTACGCGGCGGCGCGGGCGCACTCGTCTGCGGGCTCGATCCGGGGGAGCGTGGCTTCGAGCACGGCGCCCGGCGCCGACGAGAACGCGCGCTCGACTTCCTCGCGGATGCAGGCGAGCGCGGTTTCGGTTGCTTCAGCCATGCCGTCTCCTCTCTGCAAACGACGCTGCGGCAGACGCGAACGCGCGCGCAACGTCGGGGTTCGCAGGATAGTACACATGCGGGAAGCCCGCAACCAGGGACGGGGTGGTCGACATGCACGGCCAGCCCTTGTCGCGCCGGGGCTTCTGCGCCCAGAAGTCGCCGCCCGGGCAGGTGGACTGCCAGTAGTGGAACTCGTGCGCGTGGATGCGTGTGCCGCGCGGCCCGTAGAGCCCGTCGCGTTGGGAAGTGAGCTCCACGTACCCGAAATGGGACAGCCTTCCCCCGTTCTCGCTCGCGCCCTCAAGGGCGCCCGCAACAGGCCAGCGCCGCCCCTCGCTATCGGCGATTTCGCGCTGCAGGTACAGAAACCCACCGCATTCGGCGACCGTCGGCATGCCGAATTCCACCGCGCACCGCACCGCCTCGCGCATCGGCGCGTTCTCGGAGAGCTGCCGCGCATGGAGCTCCGGGTAGCCGCCCCCCAGATAGAGGGCGCTTGCCCCCCGGGGCAACTCGCTATCACACAGGGGGCTGAAAAAGGCCAGCTCGCAACCCAGGTCCTCGAGCGCGCGCAGGTTCTCCTCGTAGTAGAACGAGAACGCCTCGTCACGCGCGACGGCGACGATGGGCCGCGCTCCCGCGATCGGCTCCAACCGGTAAGGTTCCTCGCGGATATCGGGTGCCGTCGCCGCTATTTCAAGCAAGCGGTCGACGTCGACGCTCTTTTCCACCAGCTCGGCCATCTTGTCGATGCGCGCGGAGAGCTGCTCGACCTCGTCGGCGGTCACAAGCCCCAGATGCCGGCTTTCGAGCGAGAACGCCTCGTCGGCGGGGATATTCCCCAAAACCGCGACGCCCGTGTGCTTCTCGATCGCAGGCGCCGCGTAGGCGCAGGCAGCGGCGCTCGTCTTGTTCAGCACGACGCCGCGCACGTTCGCACAAGGCAGGAACTCGGCGATGCCGCGGATTACGGCGGCGAGCGATAAAGACGCCCCGCGCCCGTTCACCACTAAAACGACCGGCGTTTCCGTGTCGCGCGCAACCTGATAGCTGCTCGCGTCGGCCACGCCGGGCGCCATGCCGTCGTAGAAGCCCATGACCCCCTCGAGCACCGCGACATCCGCGCCCGCGGCGCCGCGTGCGAGCAGGGCGCGCAGCGTCGGGGCGTCGGTGAAGAAGCCGTCTAAGTTGCCCGAGCGCGCACCCACGACGCGGCGATGAAAGAGCGGGTCAATGTAGTCGGGGCCGCATTTGAAGGCCGCGCACGCAAGACCACGGCGCGCGAGCGCGCGCAGGAGCGCGCACGTTACGACCGTCTTGCCGCTCCCGCTCGAGGGCGCAGCGACCATGAAGCGCGGGATGGACGTAATCACCGGGCGCCGCCTTCCCCACCTGCGGCGTTGCAATTAGCAAGCGAGACCACCTCAACGGATGGGTTCCCCTCCGCAGAGGGGTCCTCGCCGACAGGCGATTCAGCAAGCGCCCCGACTTCGGCAAGCCCCTCGGCATCCGCGGCCGCACCACGCGCGCTGACGAGGAACACGGGGTTTTGCGCCTTCATAAGATGGTGCGAGCCTACAGCCTCGGCGCGGGCGGCCGACACCTGGCACGCCTCGAACCCCTTAAAGCGCGAACCCGAGAGGAGCGCGCACGCCTCGGTGAGCGTCTCAACGGTGACGCATGGCACGCACAGGCGAACCTGCGAGTTCTTCTCGAGCGCCGCCTCCACGATGGAGGGAAGCTCGCCCGCGCTTCCGCCGACGAACACGGCGTCGGGGACGGGCAGTTTCGCGAGCGCTTCGGGGGCGACACCGGGGACCGCATGCACGTTGCCGCACCCGAATGCATCCGCGTTCTCTCGGATGAGCCGCACGCCGGCCGCGTTGCGCTCGACCGCCCATACCGACCCCGCTCGCGCGACGAGCGCCGCCTCGATCGACACGCTCCCCGTGCCGGCGCCGACATCCCACACGGTGTCGGTCGCGGTAAGGCGCAGCTTCGCGAGCGCGACGGCGCGCACCTCCTGCTTGGTCATGGGAACGTCGCCGCGGATGAAGAGCTCGTCGGGAATGCCCGAGGAAGCGTACGGCCAGCGGGAGCTCGCGGCGCGGAATGCGCCCGCAGAGACCGCCACGAAAGAAGCCGCCGCGGGCGCAGACGCGCCGGCCGGCGCCTCGGAGGCTGCGCTAGAGCCCGCAGGCGACCCGGCGCAGTCTGTGAACTCGATAAGCATCACGTTCAAGTCGTCGAACGTCTGACCTGCGATTTCACTTGCGGTCGCGCAGGTGATGCGCTCGTCGGGGTACGACAGGCGCTCGGCCACCGTCACGCGTGCGTCCCCGAAGCCCGCCTGCACAAGCTCGCCCGAAAGTCGCGAGGGGTCTTCCCCGCCCGACGTGGCGAGGAAGAGCTCACCTGCGCGCTCGGCCTCGGCCACAATGTCGCACGCCACGCCGTGAGCGCTCACGAAGCGCCAATCCTGCCATGGACGCGCGAGGCGCGCGGCGAGATACGACGCTGAGCTTATGCCGGGAATGACGCGCACGTCCACCTGCGCGTCGCCGGAGAGCGCCTCCACCAAGCGGCGCGCGCCGCTGAACAGCCCCACATCGCCCGTCATCACGACCACGGCGCGCTGCCACGACGCCGCATCGGTGAGCGCGGCGACGATGTCCGCCGTCTTCACGAGCTCGCATCTCACCACGTCGGGCGGCACGTCGATGCCGACGAGCGCGCGATGAGCGCCGATGACCACGTCGGCGATGTCGATCGCGTCGAGCGCCGCGCGCGAGAGCAAGTCGGGGTTTCCGGGCCCCGCCCCGATGATCGTTACCTTTCGCATGGAATCTCCCGATACCCGCGCGGCGTGACCATACGGCCGCCTACGCGCTTCGTGTCCGCGTTGCCGACGAACACGGTAGTGAACATGTCGGCGTCGAACTCCCCCAGCTCGGAGAGCCTGCACATGCCCGATTGCTGCCCCTCGCGCCCGATGTTGCGTACCCAACCGCAGAGCGTGTCGGGGGCCTTCCATTCGAGCATAATCTTCGCCGCGCGCGAGAGCCTGTCGGCGCGCTTTCTGCTGCGCGGGTTGTACAAACAGATGCAGAAGTCGGCGCTCGCCACGGCGGCGAGCCTGTGCTCGATGACCTCCCACGGCGTGAGCAGGTCGGAAAGCGACACGACCGCGAAATCGTGGGCAAGCGGGGCGCCGAGCACCGCCGACCCGCTCTGAGCCGCGGTGGCCCCGGCGATAACTTCCACGTCTACATCGGGGTAGTCCTCCGCAAGCTCCAGCACGGGGCTCGCCATGCCATACACGCCCGCGTCACCGCTGCACACGAGCGCCACCGCTTCTCCACTCTGCGCGCGCGAAAGCGCCACGCGGCACCGTTCGACCTCGTGCATCATCGGCGTCGCGAGACGCGCCGCGTCGGGCACGGCGGCGAGCGCGAGCTCCACGTATTTCGTGTACCCCACAACGATGTCGACCGCCTCGAGCGCGCGCCGAGCCGCAATCGTCATGCCGTCGGGGCCGCCCGGGCCGATCCCCACTACGAAGAGCTTTCCCATCACCGCTCCTTAAACGAAAGTTCGATAGTTACCTTGGAAAACGCGACGGTCACGCCGCCGTGAGCGAGCTTCGGGAAGATAAGTATGCCCCCGTCCGCGAGCGCCGCACGCTCGCACACGTTGTCGACTCCCACCGTCGCGCGCACGAAATCAGATGGCGAAACGCTGCCTTCGACCTGCGACAACTCCTCTGCGGAATACGTCGCGAGCGAGATATTGCGCGCGCGGCAGAAGGCGAGCAGACCCTCCTCGCGCGCCTTCACGTCGATCGTCGCCGCCTCGCACACGGCCGAAGGCGAGATACCCGCCTGCCCGCACGCGAGAAGAAACGCCTCCCCGATCGCTTCGGCGCACGCACCGCGGCGGCACCCTATGCCCACAACGATGCAGGGCACGACAAGGCGAAGCGGCTCGGGCGCAGGCGCCTGAGCCCGCACGCCCGCCGGCTTCCCCGTCTCACCGGCGGGTACGACCTCGCCCGTTGTCTCCGCCGCGCGAACGGACGCACCTGCATTCGCGCCAGCGAACGGCGACACGACGATATCGGCCCGAGCGCGGTCGGACGCAATGTCAACCCCCTCAGGCGGCTGTCCCGAAATCGGCATGTCGGAATAGAGCGCCACGCGCCCGCCCGAAAGCAGCCGTGCCGACACTCGCTTGATAGCCTCGGGATTCGAAACAGCGAGCCCCGCACAGCGCGCCCACGTATCCACCGCCCACACGCCGCGGACGTCGGTCGCCGTGGTGATGACGGGGATGGCCCCTGCCGCGCGTGCCACAGTTTGCGCAAGCTCGTTCGCACCGCCCAAATGCCCCGACAAAAGTGGGACGGCAAAGCGCCCCGCCTCGTCGATCACCACAACCGCGGAATCGGTTGCCTTCGAGGCGACATGCGGCGCGATCGCCCGCACGGCGATGCCCGCCGCGCCCACGAACAGAAGCGCGTCCGACGCTTCCCACGCGAGCGCCGTCCATGCGCGCAGGTCGGCCTTCCCCTCGCCGAACCCGCGCGAAACGGAAACGTCCCAGCCAGGGTCATCTTCACCTGTCTGCGCGCAATCGGAAAGCGCGCGTGCGGTGCGCTCCGCCAACGCATATCCCCTCTCAGTGAACGCTATGCAGGAAACCCTCATCTAGCGCACCACCATCGTCGAGAAGTAGCTGCCCCGATCGGGCACATCGTCGAGCGAGCGGTACACGCGCTCGCCCGGAAGCCCACAGTCCTCTACGAGCTCGGAACCGTCGAAGGCGCCCTCCTCGCGAAGGATGCGCTTCGTGTCCGCAAGCGAGCGGCGCGCCTTCATGACCACCTTCGTCCCCGGCCAGCCGATTGCGCGGCGCACGTCGTCGTAGCCGCCGGACACGATGTGCAGAGGCGACGACATCTCGGGCGTGAGGTCGCGCTCGAGCGCTGCGGCGACCGCGCAGAAGCTCGGCACGCCGGGAATGGCGCGCGCCTCGAACCCGCGGGCGCGCACGTCGGGCGCTATGCGCTGGAAGGTGGCGTAGATGCTTGGGTCCCCCAGGTTCAGCAGCGCGACGTCGCGGGCCGCATCCAGGTGCGCGACAAGCTCGCGAACAAGCGAGGCATGCTCGGCCGCGCGGCGCTCGGCGTCGCGCGTCATCGAGAATCGCACGGGGATCACCGTCTTGCCTGTAAGGTCGACGGCGCCGCGCACGATGTCGAGCGCGACCATGACCCCGTCCGCCGTCTGCGGTGCGGCGATGACCGGACACGATTCGATTGTGCGGACGGCCTTGATCGTGAGCAGCTCGGGGTCGCCAGGCCCCGTGCCCACCCCGTACAGCACGCCTTTACTCATACGTCGCCCCCAATTCCCCGATAACTGCATCGGCGCCCGACGTGCGGAAAAGCTCACAGCGCTCGGCGTCGAACACGACCGCGGCGATGTCGCATGCGCCCGCCGCGCGGCGGCGCAACCTGTCCTCGATTGCCGCAGCGAGCGAGGCGCGCGCAGCGTCCCCCACGCCGGCGGCCTCGATTACCTCGAGCGCCGCCGTGGTCGTGACCGACGACATGATCTCGCGCACGGTCTTCGCGCCCGCGCCGGCCAAGGCCGCGTGGGCGGCCAGAATCTCCGCGCGGCAGTCGGCGGTACGCGAATGGGTGTCCATGATGCCGCCCGCGACCTTCACCAGCTTGCCGATGTGTCCCACAAGAAGGACATTGGTAAATCCCTCGCGAACGCAGCAATCAATCGCATCGCCCACAAAGTTGGAGATGAAGACCACCGGCGCACCGTTTAGGTGGAAATGCCCCGAGATGAACTGCGCGCCGTAGTTGCCGGGCGTGAGCACGACTCCGCGCCGCCCCATAGCCGCATGCTGCCGGATCTCGAGCTCGATGCTGTCGCGCAAGGCAGCGAGGCTGCGCGGCTCGACGATGCCCGTCGTGCCCAGGATGGAGATGCCGTCCTCTATCCCCAGGTGCGGGTTGAAGGTCTTTTCGGCAAGGGCAACACCCTCGGGTACCGAAATCGTCACAGCAATATTTCCAGAAAAGCCGTGCGCGGCGCACACCTCGCGCACCGCCGAAGTGATCATCGCGCGCGGCGTCGCGTTGATGGCGGCCGCCCCCACCGGCTGCTCGAGCCCGGGCAACGTCACGCGCCCCACGCCCACGCCGCCATCGACGGAAACTTCCGATTCGCGCGCGGGCACGCCCTTGCTGCCCGCAGCGCCCGTGCCCGACCCCGCATGTTCCACGCGCGCGTACACGAGTACGCCGTCGGTCACATCGGCATCGTCGCCTGCGTCCTTTCGCACGGCGCACTGGGCGCACCCCTCGCCGATACATGCGTCTACCACGTTCGCCTCGACGGGCAGCCCGCCGGGGGTGACGATCGACACGCGGCCGACGGGCTTTCGTGACAAGAGCATCTCACAGGCCGCCTTCGCCGCGAGCGCGGCGCAGCTCCCCGTGGTGTAGCCGCAGCGCAGGCGGGTCGTCCCGGTATATATGTAGTGCTCGAAGGCCACGCTAGCTGCTCGCCTTTCGATACCCTGTGGCAAACGAAGGGTCGTAAAGCTTGCTGCGCTCGTACGACTCCGCTTGCGCGCCGATGTGCGCAAGCCCGCCGCGAGCTCCGAGCACGCGGCCCACCACCACGAGCGCCGTGCGGTCGATGCCCTCTCGCGCGCCCGCATCGGCGAGTGTGCCCACTGTGCATCGCACCACGCGCTCCTCAGGCCAGGTTGCCTTATACACGAGCGCCGCCGGCTCGTCGGAGCTGCGGCCCGCGGCCAAAAGCTCAGCGGAAAGCTCGGCGAGCATACCCGAGCTCAGGAAGATGACCATAGTCGAGCCGCTTTCCGCCATGGTGCGCATGCCCTCGCCCGCGGGCATGGGGGTGCGCCCGGAAAGCCGCGTGATCACGACCGACTGGCTGATTCCCGGCAGCGTGTATTCCTGGCGAAGCGCCGCCGCGGCACCGCAAAAGCTCGACACGCCGGGCACCACCTCGTAGTCCACGCCGCGCGCGTCGAGTGCGTCCATCTGCTCCTGAATGGCGCCGTACAGGCACGGGTCGCCCGTGTGCAGGCGCACCACTTCCTCGCCCCGCGCATCCGCCGCGCACATCACGTCGAGCACTTCCTCCAAGGTCATGTGCGCGCTGTCGTAGACGACGCAGGATTCCTTGCACTCGGCGAGCAGCTCAGGGTTCACAAGGCTCCCCGCCCAAACGACCACGTCGGCCGCGCGCAGAAGACGCGCCCCGCGCAGCGTGATAAGGTCGGCGGCGCCCGAGCCCGCGCCAACGATATGAATCATCCGAGCCTTCCCTTCCCGTTTCTCATCGCAACCGTTTACGCCGCCCTTCGCGCAGCGGGCAAAACACGGCGCCCGCAGCGGCAATCGGCGCAAATACGCAGGCAGGAGGCGCAATGCCGCCCGCCCTGGCTTTGACACGTTCACAAGTGCCCACTATCATAGTAAAAGATTCGGCAACGAGCATATGACAATCGGATAAAAGGAAATGACCGGCGCGGCGCCCGCACAGCCCGCGCTGGCTTGCGGAGGGAACCAGGTGGGAATCCTGGGCAAGGGACATTACTGTATAGGACGCGCGGGCGAACCGCCTCGCGCCCCAAGCCAGACTGCTTCGCCTTTTCCTCACGGCATCGCCGTGGCGTTAGCTCCTTGTGAACCCCGAGGGGTGCGCTTTTCTTTCGCTTGTGCCGACAAGCAACTGTCGCCGGGGGACCGGCAAACCGAGGAAAGGAAAAACCATGTCCGACCAGATGTCACGCCGCAGCTTCATGGGCGCCGCAGCAACCGGAGCCGTCGCGCTCGCCGGAATCACGCTCGCGGGCTGCTCCAGCACCTCCGCAAGTTCCGAGAAATCGAGCGAAAAGGAGAAGGCCGTGAAGCCGGTCATCCTCGTCACGAGCTTCGGCACGAGCTACAACGACTCGCGCCACATCACCATCGGCGCCATCGAAGACGCTATCCGCGAGAAGTACTGGCAGGACTACGACATCCGCCGCGCCTTCACCGCGCAGATCATCATCGACAAGCTGAAGAAGCGCGACGGCATCACGATCGACAACATGACCGAGGCGCTCGACCGCTGCGTGAAAGACGGCGTGAAGGAAATCGTCGTGCAGCCGACGCATCTCATGGGTGGCCTGGAATACACCGACGTGAAAGACGAGCTCGACAAGTACGCCGACAAGTTCGACAAGATCTCGCTCGGCGACCCGTTGCTCACCTCCGACGACGACTACAAGAAGGTGGCCGCAGCCATTAAGGAGAACATGGCGTCCTTCGACGACGGCAAGACGGCGCTGTGCCTCATGGGCCACGGCACCGAAGCCGATTCCAACGCCGACTATGCCAAGATGCAGGAAGTGTTCAAGAACGAGGGCTTGACACAGTTCTTCGTCGGCACCGTCGAGGCTGAACCGACCTGCGAGGATGTTATCGCCGCCGCGAGCGCCGCAGGGTACAAGAAGGCCGTGCTCGCGCCGTTCATGGTGGTCGCGGGCGACCACGCGAACAACGACATGGCAGACGAGACCGACCCCGACAGCTGGGCTGCGAAGTTCGTGGCCGCCGGCTTCGAAGTGACGTGCCTGCTCCAGGGTCTGGGACAGAACGTCGCGGTCGACGACATCTACGTCTCACACGTGGACGACGCCATCGCCAAGCTCTAAACTCGCCGCGCACGGGGGCGCCGGTCGCGTCCCCGTGCAACGGGCATGCGCCTTCCCCGACCGACGGCGCATGCCCGTTGCATTCGCATCCCGCCCGACCACCGCACGGCGCGGGCGGTCGAAGCGATTGAAAGGAACCCCTCCATGTTGAAGAAAACCCTCGTCTTCGCCCTGTCGGCGGCGCTTCTCGCGTTCTCGCTCGCCGGCTGCGCCGGAAATTCAAGCGACAGCGCAAAGGCAAGCGATGCCGATTCCCAGGAAAGGACCGAACAGGCGGCAGATGCGCCCGAGGGCACAAGCGCTGCCCCCATCACCGCCGACAAGGTGGCCGACGGCACCTATCCGATCACCGTAGATTCCAGCTCAAACATGTTCAGGATTGTGGACGCACAGCTCATCGTGGAAAACGGCTCCATGCACTGCGTGATGACGCTTTCCGGCACGGGCTACGGCAAACTCTTCATGGGCACGGGCGACGAGGCTGCCGCCGCGAGCGAGGCCGACTTCATCCCCTATGTGGAAAACGCGGAAGGCAAGTACACCTACGACGTGCCCGTTGAAGCGCTCGACGAGGACACCGCCTGCGCCGCGTGGAGCATTAAAAGGGAGCGGTGGTACGACCGCACGCTCGTGTTCGAATCCGCCGGCGTCGATCTGCGCGCCGACGCACTGAAGTAACGCCATGCGGTCGATTCTTCCCAAGGGGGAAAACAGGAAGCGCCACAGCATCGCGGCGCGCGCGATCGCCTGCGTTCTCGTCGCCCTGCTCGCGCTTCCCTTCGCGGGGTGCAGTGCGAGCCCGAACGCGACCGGTGGCACGGCGGGCTCTCAGGAATACACTGTGAGCGTCTCGCTTTCCGGCGGGTCAGGGCGCGCAAGCATCGCCTCACCCACCACAATTGTGAAGGATGGCGACACCTACACCGCGACCATCACCTGGTCGAGTTCGAACTACGACAAGATGACCGTCGACGGCGTGGACTACGCGCCCGTAAACGACGGCGGCAACTCCACGTTCGAGATACCCGTCACGCTCGACGAGGACATTGCCGTGTCGGCCGAGACCGTCGCCATGTCGACGCCGCACACCATCGACTACACGCTCCACTTCGACTCATCCACCATGAAGGAGAAATCGGGCGACGATGCAAGCGGCGGCTCCCCTGCAGGAACGGCTTCAAGCGCCGCGGCCGACTTCCACAACGCCGATTTGGGCTGCGGCTGGGAGCCGACGGGGGCGCTTCAGCTTGAATACGCCGAGCACTTCACTGTCGACGAGTTCGAAGGCGGTCTGCGGCTTATCTGCGTTTCGAATGGAGAACGTTTCCTCGTGGTGCCGCAAGATGCGAAGGTACCTGATGGGTTGAGCTCCGACATCGCGGTCATAAGGCGCCCCGCCAACAAGGTGTACCTCGTGTCGTCGGCGACGATGTGCCTAGTCGACGCGCTCGATGCGAACGACAATATCATCATGTCGGGCACGAAGGCCGACGACTGCTCGGTCGTGGGCTTCAAAAGCGCACTCGAAAGTGGGGCGATCGCCTACGGCGGCAAGTACAGCGCGCCCGACTACGAGCGAATATCGGCCTCGGGCTGTACGCTCGCCATCGAGAACACCATGATCAACCACACGCCCGATGTGAAGGAAAAGCTGCAGAAGCTCGGGCTCGTCGTGCTCACCGAACAGTCGTCGAGCGAGCCCGAAGCACTCGGGCGCGTCGAGTGGATTAAGCTTTTCGGCGTCCTGTTCGACAAGGAAGACGAGGCCGCGCACCTGTTCAACGAGCAGAAGGCCCGCGTCGAGCAAACGTCGGGGCTCGCGTCGTCAGGTAAAACCGTGGCGTATTTCTACATTAACTCGAACGGGGCCGCCGTCACGCGGCGGGCGGGCGACTACGTGGCGCAGATGATCGAGCTTGCAGGCGGCAGCTATGCGCTCGATGACGCGCAGACGGCGTCGACGTCAGGTTCGTCAGTAACGCTCGAAATGGAGCGCTTCTACGCGACGGCGAAGGATGCCGACATCATCGTCTACAACGGCACCATCGACGAATCGGTTGCCACCTTGAACGACTTCGTAGGCAAAAACGCGCTATTGTCGCAGTTCAAAGCCGTGAAGAACGGCAACGTCTGGGTCACAAGCACCGACATGTACCAGCAGATGACTTCTACAGCCGACATTATCGACGAGCTGCACGGGGCGTTCACCGGCGATGACGCGAGCGACTTCCATTATCTGAGGAAGCTCGGCTAGCACCATGAGAAGCCGACTTTCCATGGCATACGACGAATCGGGGCGCGCCGCACGGTGTCGCGTCGTGACGGCGCTGCTCGCTGTTGCCCTCATCGTGCTCGTCGGGGCTAACCTGTGCATCGGGAGCGTGCTCGTGCCCGCAGACCACATCCCCGGCATCCTTTCGGGCGGCGCGGCCAATTCCATGGAAAGCCAGGTCATCTGGGAGATTCGCCTGCCGCGCGTGCTTTCAGCCGTGCTTCTCGGCGGGGCACTTTCGCTTTCCGGGTTCCTGCTGCAGACGTTTTTCAACAACCCCATCGCCGACCCGTTCATCTTGGGCGTCTCCTCGGGCGCAAAGTTCGTCGTCGCGCTTACGATGATCGTACTTCTGGGCGCAAACCAGGCCATGTCCTCGCCGGCCATGGTGGCCGCAGCGTTTCTGGGCTCGCTTACCACCATCGGCTTCGTGCTCCTCATCGCACGGCGCATAAGTTCCATGGCCATGCTCATCGTGGCGGGCGTCATGGTGGGATACATCTGCTCGGCGGCGACGAACTTCCTCATCGCCTTCGCCGACGACCAGTCCATCGTGAACCTGCACAACTGGTCTTTGGGTAGCTTCTCGGGTTCGAGCTGGGACGACGTCGCGGTCATCACGGTCGTGGTGATCACCGTAAGCGCATGCGTATTCGCGATATCGAAGCCCCTTTCCGCCTTCCAGCTGGGAGAAGCCTACGCGAAAAGCGTCGGCGTGAACGTCGCACGCTTCCGCGTGGCGCTCGTCCTTCTAGCGAGCATGCTCTCCGCCTGCGTGACCGCGTTCGCTGGTCCGGTGTCGTTCGTAGGCATTGCGGTTCCGCATCTCGTGAAGTCGGTGCTAAAGTCGTCGAAGCCCATCCGCGTGATTCCTGCGTGCTTCTTGGGAGGCGCCATCTTCTGCGCGGGCTGCGATTTGATCGCGCGCACACTGTTCTCTCCCGTCGAACTTTCCATCAGCGCTGTCACCGCCATCTTCGGCGCGCCGGTGGTTATCGCGCTCATGTTGAAGAAGCGGGTGAGGTAGATGGGAGAATTCGCGCCGCGGCCCAAAACGCTCGGAGGGGACATTCCATGCTTAGACAGTCCTGAGCTCGCACGAAAGCGCCAGAAGGCACTTTCGGCTCGTGCGGAACTGCGCGAGGAACGCCTCCTCCGAGCGGAGCCGAACCTCGAAACTCCGGTCGAAACGCAGGCTGACGGAGCGCCGCTTTTCCGCATAAGCGACCTGTCGGCGGGCTACGACAAGAAGGTCGTAGTCGAAGGCGTCGATCTGGAGGTTCGCCCGGGCGATGTCGTGGCGCTCATCGGGCCGAACGGCTCGGGCAAGTCGACCATCTTGAAAACCATCACACGCCATCTGGCACCGCTTGCCGGCGCGGTCGAGCTCGACGGGCGGGAGATTTCCCGATGGAAGACGGCGGAGTTTGCAAAGAACCTTGCCGTTATGCTGACAGATCGCCCCCGGACCGAGCTCCTCACCTGCCGCGATATCGTAGAGGCGGGAAGACATCCCTACACCGGGCGAATGGGCGCACTCTCGCCTAACGACCATAGTCGGGTCGACGAGGCCATGAAAACCGCACATATGGAAGAGCTCGCCGAGTGCGACTTCATGCAGATAAGCGACGGGCAACGCCAGCGCGTCATGCTCGCACGCGCCATCGCACAGGATCCGCGTGTGCTCGTGCTCGACGAGCCCACGTCGTATCTCGATATCCGCTACCAGATCGACCTGCTGCGAATACTTCGCCACCTTGCGAAATCGCGGAATGTGGCTGTCATCATGTCCATCCACGAACTCGAGCTCGCGCAGAAAAGCGCCGACAAGGTGATTTGCGTGAAGGACGGCCGGGTCTTCCGCGCCGGCGCACCCGAGGACATATTCACGCGCGAGACGATTGGCGAGCTCTACGGCCTTCAACATGGCACCTTCAACGAGCGCTTCGGCAGCGTGGAAATTGGACGCCCGCACGGCGATGCGCACACGTTCGTCATCGCCGGCGCAGGTACGGGGTCGGCTGTGTTTCGCCAGCTCATCCGGCAGGGCAAGGCGTTCTACGCGGGCGTTCTGCACGAAGGGGACATCGACTGCGAGCTTGCGCGCGACCTAGCGGCGGAATGCGTGGCCGAGCGCGCCTTCGAGCCGATCGGGGATAAAACCATAGCCCGCGCCAAAGAGCTCCTCGTCCACTGCGCGCGTCTTATCGTGTGCCCCGCCGCCTTCGGCACCATAAACGCCCGCAACGTAGAGCTCGTCGAGTTCGCACGATCGCATGGTATCGAGGTCATGCAAGCGTGCGAAGGCGCATCGGAGGATTCCCAATTGGAGTGGGAAGGATAAACTGGACTTTCTTTTAAGGATCCTCAGGCTACAGCTCCTACGCGGCGAGGTCTACAAGGCGCCGGAGAACTTCATGAACAGGAATTTCCACGCCGACGAGCCCAATTAGGCCTAATCCAAGCGAGATTCCAGACTCGACAGGCCATTGAGAGTCAGGTCGTTGGCGACCTCAGAGACGCGCTCAATAGGAACCGAGCCGTCAGACAGCGCCCACGTGCGATAGATACCGATAATGCCTGACAGCAAAAACGCCAGATAGTAGTCGAACATCTCATCCTTAAGGCCTTGGGGCAGCAGATTGCGCTCGGCAATCTCGTGCTCGAGAGGTGCACGAAGACGAGCCATAAAATCATCGAGCGGAATGTTCTCGATCAGCTGACGATTGAGCACCAGGTTGTTGCATAACGCCTCGTTAACGGTTTTAAAGAAGGTCGCCGCCGCTCCCAGGGCGCGCTCGTTGGTGTCACCGTCCATTGAAGCAAGCGTTTTCTCGACCGAGTCGACAATCATCTCCACCACATCGACGGCAATGGCATCGAGCAGGCCGTCGACCGTACCAAAGTGAACGTAAAAGGTCTTGCGGTCGACATTGGCCTCGCGCGCGATGGCACTCACCGTAATGTCTGCCAGCGGCTTTTCCATGAGCAGGCGCTCGAAAGCGGAAAGGATGGCATTGCGGCTGCGAACGATGCGGCGATCAATACGCGGTTTGCTGGTGGCCATGGGCGTGTCCCTTCGATATGCGGGCATTCATCAACAGATGAGAGATAATCTACGTAAGAGGATTATCCCCCATCCGGCACAAAAAAGCCCGGCAATATGAAGAACGCACGACTGCCCTACTGCGACTTAGGGTGCTTCTTCTTATTGAGTGCCGACGGAGATACGCGAATACCGTCGCCTGTCTGGCGCACATAGGCTTTATGAGCCGGCTTAGCGGTCCCAGAAGCCTTCTGAGCGTGCTTCTTGGGATCAACGGTAACAGCATTCGTGGGGTGCGGCTTAGTGGGCGCAGAGGGCGTCTGAGGCGTGCGGCCGAGTTTGCGCATCACGCGATCCCAGCGCGCATGGATGCTCTCGTTGTGGGCGCTCTTAAGGCCCAACAGGGGCGCAGCCAAAATGGTCGGCGCAATAAACGTAATGAGGCGCCACAGCAGATAGCCGGCGGTCGATGCCGACCCAAAGAAATGACCCAAGAACAATGCAAAGCCGCCCTCGGCGCCACCAGTTCCACCGGGCAAGGGGACCGCAGAGCTCAGCAGCTGGACAAAGGCGCTCGCGGCCATGACCGAGAAAAAGTCGACCTCGTGGTGGCCAAAGGCAAGCATCAGGAAATACGGCACGAGGTAGAAAAACGCGAGCTGCAACATGGTGATGACCACCGTGAGCAGCATGGACGAAAAGTGGCCGGCTGAAAGCTTGAACTTCTCGGAGAAGGAGTAGATCTCGCCATCGACAAACGTGCGCCATCCCTCGATCTTAGTGGCCGAGACACCAATGCGCTCAAGCCAATTGATGATGCAATGGGCGACGCGCGTGACGGTCTTAGGCATGAGCGCGACGGCGAAGATGCCAAGCAAGATGCAGCAGTGCCCACCAAAGCTAAAGACACACAGCAGCGTCATGTCGCCATAGCGCTCGGCAAAAAACGGCATGCGAGTAAGCAGTAGGATAGCGCCCCAGGCAACGAGGCCAAACTGATACACGATAAAGCGCGTGAATTGCGTGGCTCCGGCCTCGCCGACATTTTGGCCCGCTTTGGTCAAGCGGTAGATCTGGGCAGGCGTAGAGCCCATCATCATGGGCGTCAGGTTGCCAAAGAAAATGCCACTCGCCTCGACCGAGATCAGATCGCGAATGCCGACGGGTGAATTGGGGTCGAGCCAGACGGCGATCGCATAGGCCACAATGCCAAAGAACAGATACATGAACATGCAAAGACACGCGACAACGAGCCAGGGCGCCTGGACGCTCGACATAGCAGCCCAGAACTGCCCCATCTGCCCGGTTACCACCAGATAGACGATATAACCCACCAGCACAACGCCGATAAAGATTGCGCCGCGGCGTGCGCTCTTATTGTCATCGCCGCCCGAGGCCTCAACCTCGACCTGGGGCTTGGACGTATGCTGAGAGGACTCCGTCATGAGACTCCTTCTAACAGTCAAAATATCTTGGTTATTGTACCCGTAAGGGCCATAAGCAGAACGCAAAGCTCTTGTTCAAACGGGAATGACAGACAGTTGTTTGATAATAAAAAACCCGGCCTTCCGTGGAAAGACCGGGTATCAGATGCGTGGTAGCCCGTACCAGATTCGAACTGGTGATCTCCGCCTTGAGAGGGCGGCGTCCTAAACCGCTAGACGAACGGGCCACATGACATCTGCACTGCCGTGCTGCGAGGAAATATATTACGGGACAAAAAACATCAGCGCAAGAAGAAATTCCAAATTGCCGAAAAATTGTCGACAGGTTATGGAACGCGCAGGTCAACTAATTAGCTAATTCAAGTTGAGATGAACCAAAAGGGTTTCGCGATCGTTGGGGATGTTGTCCTCGATAACGGCTTCGAGGGCGGCGTTGAGTAGCTGGCCTAGCTCGGGCCCCGGCTTCACACCGGCACGAATCAAGTCGCCGCCGTTGATAGCAAGCATCTTGAGCGAATAGGGCTCCCCCGCCTCCAACAAATCATGGGCGAGTGAGCGCATCTCTTCGATCGTCTCGACGTAATAGAAGCACGACGGCGCCTTGCCCAGCGTGTCGGCACGCTTAAGGTCCATAAGCTCGTCCATCAGGCGCGGCGTATCGACGCCCTCGCCCGAAAGCAAGCGCATCATATTGAGCAAGCAGGAGCGCTCGGGGCGCAGCGGCTTGTCGTGGTACTTAATGAGCAGGCACACGTCGCGGACCAAGTCGTGCGAAAGCGCCAAGCGATCCATGATGGCGCGCGCCTTCTTGGCCCCGAGCTCGGGGTGACCGTAAAAGTGGCCGCTGCCCGCATGGTCGACCGTAAAGCAATCGGGCTTGGAAACGTCGTGCAAAAACGCCGCCCACATTAGGCTCATTGAGGGTGTAAAGCCGTCGCACAGCGCCAACTCCCCCGCCACCGTCAGCACACGGGCGATATGCTCGTAAACGTTAAACGCATGATAGACGCTGCGCTGATCAAACCCGCGACCCGCTGCCAACTCGGGCACGGCGGCGCAGATGAGCTCGGGGTAGCGCAGCATGGCGTCTCCCCCGTGGCCGGTCGAAAGGATACCCTCGAGCTCAATGCCCACGCGCTCGCGCGCCACGGCATCGAGCAGCGGCGCGCACTCGGCAAGCGCCTGTTCAGTCTTAGGCTCGATCATAAAATCCAGACGGCAGGCAAAACGCACCGCGCGCAACATGCGCAGGGCATCCTCGTTAAAACGACGCTTGGGATCTCCAACGGCGCGGATGAGCTTGCGGTCTAGGTCGCCCTGACCATCGTAGCGGTCGACAAGACCACGCTCGGGATGCCAGGCCATAGCGTTAACGGTAAAGTCACGACGCGCCAGATCGTCCTCAAGCGAGGCGGCACGCTCCACACTCTGGGGATGTCGCCCATCGGTATAGAAGCCATCCAGACGGTACGTGGTGACCTCGATACGCTCGCCATCGGAAATAGCCGTGATTCCGCCAAATTTAATGCCCGACTCCACAACCGCGATGCCGGCGGCCTCGAGCGCCGCTTTGGACTCCTGCCACAGGCCGCTGCAGCACATGTCAACATCGTGGCTGGGGCGTCCCATCAGGGCATCACGTACCCAACCGCCCACGTACCAAGCCTCAAGACCTGCTGCCTCAAGCGCACGCAGGACACGGATAGAGGCATCGGTCGGCTGCGTACCGTTGAGCGAAACATTGCACATGCCTATGGCCTCCTGCGACTATCAAATTGGCTATCGATTGCGTCTGCAAGAAGTCTAGCAAGAAACAGCCTCCACTGCACACGCAAGTCCGATAAACAAAAACGCATCCGTCCTGGTCTAAGACGGATGCGAAATAATTGAACTATTCAGGCAAGGTGCCGGAACTAGCAAACCTGACGGATTGCAATACCCTTCTGATACTCATCGACCTTGGCAAAATCGCCCAGACCCGGGCACTCGACCACGTTGGCGCCGGTGGCCATCGAGAGGCGCAGGGCATCCTCGACGCGCTCGGGGGCGTCGTGCCACACGGACAGGAAGGCGGCCAGCGAGGAGTCGCCCGCGCAGACGGTCGACAGCAGCTTGACGTCGAAGGTGCGGTTGGCAAACCAGATGTGCTCGCCGTTGGAGAAGTACGCGCCGTCGCCGCCGAGCGTCAGCAGTACATTCTTAGCGCACTTGGCGTGCAGCTCGGCCATGGCGCCCTTGACGGACTCGTCGTCGCCACCGCTCACCTTAATGCCAAAGATGTCGAGCAGCTCGTCGTCGTTAGGCTTAATGAGCAACGGCTCCATAGCAATGAGGTCGGCCAGCTGATGGCTCGAGATATCGAGCACGAACTCGGCGCCCTTCGCCTTCACGCGACGCAGGACCTCTGCCAGGAAGCTCTCGGAGGTGTTGGGGGGCAGCGAGCCGCTGATAACCAGGCAGGTCATGTCATCGAGCGAATCGATAAGCTCAAACATCTCCTGCTCGTTGGCTTCGTTGATGGCGGCACCGGCGTTGACCATGTTGTACTCGGTGTCGGGACCGGCGTTGAGGAACACGTTAACACGCGTGATGCCGTCAGTCCACACGGGCTTGACGGGCACGCCCAGGGCCTCGGCGCCCTTAACGATATACTCACCCGAGAAGCCGGCGAAGAAGCCCAGGATCGTGGTGTCGACGCCGTAGTGGTCGAGCGTAAACGAAACGTTGAGACCCTTGCCGTTGGGGGTGTAGACAGCGTTACGGGTGCGGGTAACGGTGTTGGCGGACAAGCCATCGCAGGAGATGTTGTAGTCAATAGCGGGATTTGCAGTAAGCGTGTAAATCATGAATGTTCCTTTCACGAAGCAACGTGTTAATGAAAGTATATTCCACGCTTCGGCAAAAGGCTACAACAACTCGGTGAACGGTGTGGAACGCGTGAAGCGCGGCTCCGAGGTTCGAGTGGGACAAAAAACGGCGCCCCGGTCGAAACCGGGACGCCGTATGCGCACGAGTTTGTCGTGTTTCGCTTACTTGCGATCGAGCTTGCGAACGGCAACGCGCTTGCTGTACTCGTCGACGTGACCAAAGTCGCCGATGCCGACGGACTCAGCAACGTTGGCGCCGGTGGCCATAGCGAGCTTCATGGCCTCCTCGACGTTGTCGCGATCCCTGTACCACTTGTGCAGGAACGCAGCGAGGGTGCAGTCGCCGGCGCAGACGGAAGAGACAAGCTTGATGTTGAACTCACGCTTGGCATACCAGATGTCCTCGCCGTTGGAGAAGTAAGCGTCACCGCGGCTACCACGGGTGAGCAGCACGTTCTGGACGCCGGCCTCGTGAGCCAGCTTCATGGCAACGCGGACCTCGTCGTCGGTGTCGACCGGCACGCCGAAGATAGCCTTCATCTCGTGATGGTTCGGCTTAATGAGCAGCGGCTTCTTGTGAGCGAGCTCCTTGAGCTTGTCGGAGGACAGGTCCAGGACGACGTCGGCGCCACGGGCCTGAGCGTGCTCCATGACCTGAGCCAGGAAGTCGGGCGTAGCTTTGGGAGGCACGGAGCCGGAGACGATCAGGCACTCAAGGTCGCCCGCGGTGTCCAGGATGTTGTAGAGCTCCTCCTGATGCTGCGGCGTGATCGGAGCACCGGGGTTCAGGATGCCGTACTCGTGCTGGCCATCGTTGACGTAGGTGTTGATGCGCGTGATACCGTCGGTCCAGACCGGGCGGCAGAGGCAACCCAGGTTCATGACCTCCTCGACGATGAACTTGCCCGTGAAGCCGGCGAAGAAACCGAGCGCGACGGTGTCGACGCCCATCTTCTTAAAGGCGAAGGACACGTCGAGGCCCTTGCCGTTAGCCGTGTAGCTGGCCGAGCCGGTGCGGACGTTCTCGTCGGGCTCGAGCGGAGAGCTCGAAACCGTCATGTCGACAGCCGGGTTAGCGGTTAGCGTGTAGAACATTTACAGTACCCCCTGTATATGTGAGGGCCGCGTGGCCGGCCCATTCCAACCACGCGGTTACCTCTGATACCAAATTAGCGAGCAGCAGACTCGAGCAGTGCCTTGACCTCGGCGGCGGTGTTGCAGGCGAGCGCCTTCTCGGCGAGCTCGTCACACTCGGCCTTGGTCCACTGGCTGATGGTCTTGCGGGCGCGCAGGATGGACGGAGCGCTCATCGAGAACTCCTCCAGGCCCCAGCTGATCAGCAGCGGCTCGAGCAACGGATCGGCAGCGGCCTCGCCGCACATACCGACCATGATGCCGGCCTTCACGCCGCTCTCGATGATGTTCTTGAGCGAGCGGAGCACGGCGGGATAGTAAACCTGGTACAGGTTGGAGATGGTGTCGTTGCCACGGTCGGCGCACATGGTGTAGCCGATCAGGTCGTTGGTGCCGATGGAGAAGAAGTCGGCGACCTCGGCCAGGCGGTCAGCGAGCAGCGAGGCTGCAGGCGTCTCGACCATGATGCCGACCTCGATGTTCTCGTTGAACTTGCGACCCTCTTCGGTCAGCTCGGTCTTGCACTGCTCGACGAGCTCCTTGACAGCCAAGACTTCCTCGACGCAGGTGACGAGCGGGATCATAATCTTGACGTCACCGAAGGCGCTGGCGCGCAGCAGGGCGCGGAGCTGGACCTTGTACTGGTCGGGGTTGGCCAGGCAGTAACGCACGGCGCGGAAGCCCATGAAGGGGTTCTCTTCCTTGACCATGTGCAGGTACGGAATCTCCTTGTCGCCACCCACATCGAGCGTGCGGATGATGACCGGAGCGCCCTTGAGCGCGCTGGCGACCTTACGGTAGGCGTTGAACTGCTCCTCCTCGGAAGGAAGCTCAGCAGAGTCCATGAACAGGAACTCGGAACGGAACAGGCCGATAGCCTCGGCGTCGTGATCGAGCGCGTTGGGCACGTCATCGGGGTTGCCGATATTGCAGGCAATGATCTTCTTGATGCCGTCGGCAGTCACGGACGGCTTGCCGCGGAAGGCCTCGAGAGCCGCCTTCTCGGCAGCGAAAGCCTCGGCCTTGGCAGTGTAAGCGGCGAGCGTCTCCTCATCGGGATCGGCCTCGACGATACCCTTGCCACCGTCGACGACAACGGTCATGCCATTGCGCAGTGCGGTGCAGCTGTTGGAAACCGAAAGGACAGCAGGGATCTCGAGGGCGCGCGCAATGATTGCGGAGTGCGACGTGCGGCCACCAGTCTCGGTGACGATACCGGCAACGTGCGCCTTATCGATCGTGGCGGTCATGGACGGCGTGAGGTCGTGCACGACAACGACGGTGTTCTCAGGCAGGACGGAAAGGTCGACGACCTCCTTGCCCAGCAGCTCGGCCAGAATACCGGTGCGGATGTCGGCGATGTCGGCCGCGCGCAGACGGAACATCTCATCGTCCATGGACAGGAACATGTTCTCGAACATGGTCGAGGTGTCCATGAGCGCCTGCTCGGCGCAGGTGCCGCCGTCAATGGCGGCGTTGATGGCGTCGGTCATGCCCGGATCCTGAGCCAGGACAATGTGTCCGCTCATGATCTCGGCCTCGGCCTCGCCCACCGTCTCCTTCATGTGGTCGGCCTGAGCCTGGGTCTTCTCGCAGAAGACCGAAAGAGCGGTCTGATAGCGCTCCTTCTCTGCTGCCGAATCAGCAACCTCGTGCGGCTCAAACGTCAAGTCGGGATCGACGGCGACCATAACGGTGCCGATTCCGATGCCCTCGGATGCGTTGACTCCCTGATACATTCCCATTCCTCTCTCCGTGCCATGTGATAAAGCGTTTTGCCATATCCATGACAAAAGAGCGCAGCTACCTTGATACAGGTCACTGCGCCCCCAAGTATGAACTTAATTGTTCAACATGCGACCCGTTTGAGTTCTACTCGCCAAGACCGCTCTTGATGAGCTCGATGGCAGCAGCCAGAGCCTCGGCCTCGTCGGCGCCGTCGCACTTGACCTCGACCTCGGTGCCGCAGGGGATACCAGCAGCCATGAGGGCCATCGGGGACTTGCCGTTGACCTCCTTCTCGGGGGTGACGACCGTCACGTCACAGGCGTACTTGCCCATGGTGGAGGCGAACAGACCAGCCGGACGCATGTGCAGACCCTGAGGATTAACGAGGGTAGCCTTCTCAGAAACCATAGTTGACTCCTTTTTTGTGTTTAACCCCTGTCATGCATGTGGCAGGAGTCAGATTCACGACGTTGTTTATATTAACTCACATCAAACGGTTTTTCATTGTGTTTCGCACGAATTGTTGGACAGATGTCGTTCGCTGTCCGCTCGCCTGCCGGGCGGGGCGGTTAAGTTTGCTGCTCTACAGTCCTGCGCAAGACGGAAAGCACATTAAGTGCTTTCCTTTGCGTG
>URBQ01000002.1 GCA_900546115.1 uncultured Collinsella sp. | reverse complement strand
TACTGCGAACAGTCCTGCTCGCACGGAAAGCACATTAAGTGCTTTCCGGCTCGTGCGGAACTTGTATCAAACTAAAGGCCAAGGGGCCCAGTCAACCTATCAGCAGCGATTACTCAGCAGCTAGTTGAATTTGAAGATCTTTGAGGCAAGATGGTATAGGCCGAGTGTGGTTTTGTCTCCGGCCCGTCCATGCAGGTTGGTAAAGAATCCGACCACGCCGTAGCGAGCGCGACGATACATGCGCTCGTCGTACTCCTTCAGGTCCTTCCACAGCGTCTTCAGGCGCTCATCGGCACAATCTTCCTCGGAAAGCTTGGTGAGCACCGAGCAAATAGCCATCATCATGGTGAAGTAGCCCATCATGTACGAACGCAGACGCGAGGACTCAACGTCCTGGTACAGGTGGAACGATTCCATCATGATGCGCGTTATGCGGAACTGCTGACCCAGGCGCTTGACCATCGTAGCCTCGTTGACGCTCTGGCCCTCGCGACCGATAAAGTAGCGATAGAGGTCGATGTCGGCGTAGTACATGGTCTTGCAGCGCGGCAGCGGCACGTATGCGTAGATATTATCCACGTAGAACGTGTGTGCCGGCATAGGCAGATTGGACTCGCGCAGTACGTCGGTGCGATAGCACAGGCTGTGCATGAGCAGGTTCTGATCGGGACGGAAGTGTCCGATCTGGTCCCAAGAGAAAATCTTTTTGCGCGGCAGGGCAAACTTGTAGCCAATAGCGGTATGCGTGCCCTCGTAAACCTTCTCGTACACGTAGTTCGAGATAAACAGGTCGACGCGCTGGTCGCGCTCCTCAAAGCCACGCAGAATCGACAGCATGGTCGAAAGCGCCGCACCGTCGAGCCAGTCGTCCGAGTCAACGACCTTATAGTACGTACCATGCGCCTCACGCAGGCCCGAGAGGACGGCGATACCGTGGCCGCCATTCTCCTGGTGCACCGCGCGGATGATTCCAGGATAACGGGCCTCCCACTCGTCGGCCTTGGCGGCCGTCTCGTCCTTGGAGCCGTCGTCCACCACGATAATCTCGATATCGGTGGCGTAATTGCTCCCCTCCAAGATGGAGGTGATGCAATGGTCCATATCCTTGGCGGCGTTATACGAGGGAATACCGAATGTTATGACTTTATGCATGGCAGGCGATAATCTCATCCGAAAGATCGAGGGCAGAATTGGTCACGGCGTCCATATCGTAGTAACGATACTCGGCCAGACGACCCACCGGGTGGAAGTTCGTCAGGTTCTGGACGCGCTCAAGGTAGCGCTCATAGAGCTCACGGTTCTCGGGCTCCAGAATAGCGTAGTACGGCGTCTCGCCCGAGCCGGGCGTATAGGCCTTGGAGTACTCCTTCATGATGGTGGTCTTGCCGGGCAGGACCTGACCAGTCATGTTCTTGAACTCGGTGATGCGCGTATAGTCCTCGCTCGTGGTGTAGTTGACGGTGCCCACGGGCTGGAACTGGTCCATATCGAGCGTCTCGAACTTCATATCGAGCGTGCGGTACGGCAGCGCGCCCAGGTCGAGGTTGAATAGCTCGTCGAGCGGACCGGTGTAGACGATCTCGCCGCCATAGACCTTGCCGTCGATCTTGACGGTGGTCTCGTCGATTTCAAAGAGGTCACGGGCGTCTACGTCACAGAATACGTCGATCAGATCGTGATCGAGCATATGCTCGAACAGCGCGGTATAGCCGTCCTGCGGCATGCCCTGGAAAGGAGCCTGCGGGAAGTAGCGATCGTCATCGCCCACAAAGACGGGAACGCGGCCGGTGATCGAGGGGTCGATCTGGTCGGGCGTCTGGCCCCACTGCTTCATGGTGTAATGCAAAAAGACGTTCTCATAGACATAATCGGCGACCTCGGCAAGATCCGGGTCGTTCTTCTTGCGCAGCTCCATAATGGGCACCTTGACGTCCTTGCCAAAGGTCTCCACGAGCTTCTGATACAGCTCCTCGCCGCGCTCATCGCCAAAGGCGAGCTTGAGGCTCGCATGGTTAAAGGGTACGGGCATGAGGGTGCCGTTGATGTTGGCGAGCACCTTGTGCTGGTAGTCCGTCCACTTGGTAAAGCGCGACAGGAAGTTATGGACGCGCTCATTAAAAGTGTGATAGATGTGCGGACCGTACTCGTGGACCAGGATTCCGGCCTCGTCAGTGCAGTCGTAGGCATTACCCGCGATGTGGCCGCGACGTTCCAAAACGGCAACACGATAGCCGATAGTTTCGGCAAGACGGCGGGCGCAAACGGCACCGGCATAACCGGCGCCGACAACGATCATGTCGTACGCACCGGCATTAAAGCCTTCAGGCAGGCCTGAGGTAATCTGCATCGATACTCCTTGTCAAAAGCCACACGCTTTTTAACTGGGCTTTTTCTCGAACATACGTCGAGACATATTTATCAGAGCGATTATAGCGCTAATGCGTCCTATAATGAGCTTGCCACACAAGGAAAGCTCAAGCACCGCGGCGTACATTATTGAAAGGTAAACCCACTAGCAGCGGGTTTATTCGTGTACAGCCGAGGGCCTGGAGCTTAGCGAAACGCTTGTAAGGAGTATCATGAGCGATTTCCTGAACCGTATGAAGTCTGCCGCCAAGGCCGACCTTAAGACGATCGTCCTGCCCGAGGGCGAGGATCCGCGTACCATCGTCGCGGCAAACAAGATCATCGAGGAGGGCCTGGCAAAGATCGTCATCCTGGGCAACCCCGACGAGATCAACGTTCCCGGCGCTACCGTCATCGACCCGCGTAATGCCGAGAAGCACGAGGAGTACGCGCAGAAGTTTGCCGAGCTCCGCGCCAAGAAAGGCGTCACCATCGAACAGGCTCGCGCCCAGGTGATGGATGCTACCTACTTTGGCACCATGATGGTCAAGATGGGCGACGCCGACGGCCTGGTCTCCGGCGCCTGCCACTCCACCGCCGACACGCTGCGCCCCGCGCTGCAGATCCTCAAGACCGCCCCGGGCACCAAGCTGGTCTCGGCCTTCTTCGTTATGTGCACCGACACCCCGCAGTTCGGCACCGACGGCACGCTGATCTTCGCCGACTGCGGTCTCAACATCAACCCGTCCTCCGATGAGCTCTCCGAGATCGCCATCGCCTCCGCTCACTCCTGGTCCACCTTCATGGGCAACGTTGAGCCGCACGTGGCCATGCTCTCCTACTCCACCATGGGCTCCGCCGGCGGCGAGGTCGCCAAGAAGGTCCAGGAGGCCGTGAAGTTCTGCCACGAGAAGGCTCCCGAGCTCGCCATCGACGGCGACCTGCAGCTCGATGCCGCCATCGTCCCCACCGTCGCCCAGCTCAAGGCTCCCGGCTCCTCCGTCGCCGGTAAGGCCAACGTGCTGGTGTTCCCCGACCTCGAGGCCGGTAACATCGGCTACAAGCTGGTCCAACGCTTCGCCGGCGCCGACGCCTACGGCCCCATCCTGCAGGGCATCGCCAAGCCGGTTAACGACCTTTCGCGCGGCTGCTCTGTCGACGACATCGTGGGTGTCGTGGCCATCACCGCCGTCCAGGCTCAGATGGCTGAGTAGCGTACGTACTCGTCCGAAGGCCGTACGGGCTAACCCCTGAAAACGTCCTCGACCAATGAAACGCCCCCGTTCTGCTCCTCCGGAGCTACGAACGGGGGCGTTTCTGGTCTGCGGAATGTTTTCAGGGGTTAGCCCGTATGGCCTTCTACCGCTACGTAGCAGTCAGGGTATCTGGGGTGGACGGCGGCTTGGCTACGAGCTGGGGCTGATGATCTGAACGAATGGGTGCCGTTGCTGAAAGCGCAGGCGTTGCCGGCGATGATCACTTTGGGACTGGAATTTCCGTATGCTAGTAAAAAGGCCTCCGGAGCTGTTGCTCTGGAGGCCTTTCGTTTACTTGCAAATGCGCGCGTTAGTTGTTCTTGGTCAGGCGCTCGACGTCGTGGGCGATCATGTATTCCTCATCGGTAGGGATGACCATGACCGTGACAGCGGAACCGGCGGCGCTGATGACCTGCGGGCCGTTGCCCACGGCCTCGCGGTTCTTGTTGTTGTCGATGCGCACGCCCAGCCACTCAAAGCAGTCGCAGAAGGCCTTGCGGATCGACCAGTCGTTCTCGCCGATGCCGGCGGTAAAGGTGATGGTATCGACGCCCGCCATAGAGGCGATCATGGAACCAGCCTGCTGCATAGCCTTATAGGCGAACATATCGAAGGCGAGCAGGCAGCGCTCGTCGCCCTCGGAGGCGCGCGTACGGATGTCGCGGGCGTCGTTGGAGATACCCGAGATGGCAAGCAGGCCAGACTGCCTGTTCATCATGTCATCGACTTCCTGGTAGCTGTAGCCGCCCTCGCGCTGCAGGTAGCACACGGTAGCCGGGTCGATGGAGCCGCAGCGGGTTCCCATCATCAGGCCGTCGAGCGGCGTGAGGCCCATCGTGGTGTCGCGGCACACGCCGTCCTCGATGGCGGCGAGCGAAGCACCGTTGCCCAGATGGCACGAAAGCAGACGGTGGCAGCACGAGCCCAGGATCTCCTTGGCCATCATCCACTCATAGCGGTGGCTCGTACCGTGGGCTCCGTACTTGCGCACGTGATACTTGTCGCACACGTCCTTGGGCAGAGCGTAGGTGTAGGCAACCTCGGGCATGGTCATGTGGAACGAGGTGTCGAAGACGGCCACGTTGGGCAGCTCCGGATACTTCTCGCGACAATACTCAATCGCCGCCGCCTCGCCGTAGTTGTGCAGCGGGGCAAGCGGTGCCACCTCGAGGATCTTGGCCATGACCTCGTCGTCGACGACCGCGGAATCATCGAAGTGCCAGCCGCCCTGAACGATGCGATGCCCAATGCCATCAATTGTAAAGTCGGTCTTCTCGAGCTCCTCGAGCACGCGTGCAATGGCACAGCGATGATCGGGAAAGGGGACCTCCTCGGTCTGCTTGGCGCCACCGTTCTCGGAGTGGCCAAAGATGCCCATGTCCGATCCGATACGCTCGCAGTTGCCTTTGGCGAAAACCTCGCGGGTATCGGTATCCAAAAACTGATATTTAAGGCTTGAGCTGCCGGCGTTGACAACAAGTACGTTCATGAGACTCCTTTGCAGTGCAATACGGTCGACGCAGACCCCTTAAGGCGACCGCATTTTAATAAGAAGTTATCATATCTTGATAAATAGCTATCAGCATATCGCCCAACGAGTGCAAAAGAGGGACTGAACGGCACTTGGTCGTCCAGCCCCTCCCCTCTTGCAATTACCTGCCGTTGACGATGCGCTCGACGTCAGAAGCGATCATGAACTCCTCGTCCGTGGGGATGACGAAGATCTTGACCTTGGAATCCTTGGCAGACAGGCACCAAGCGCCGTCGCCACGCAGGGCGTTACGGGCATGGTCCATCTTGACGCCCATAAAGGCCAGACGGTCGGCAACGCCGGCGCGAACGGCCGGAGCGTGCTCACCGATGCCGGCGGTGAAGACCAGCGTGTCCATGCCGCACATGGAAGTGGCCATCTCGGCAGCCTTGGCGGCAATCTTGTAGACGAACATGTCGAAGGCGAGCTGAGCCTCGGGGTCGCCAGCGGCGGCAAGCTCCTCGACGTTGCGGCAGTCGTTGGTCTTACCGCCGGTCACAGCCAAAAGACCGGACTTCTTGTTCATCATCTCGTCGACCTCGTCGAAGGTGTAGCCGCCCTCGCGCTGCAGGTAGCACACGGTAGCCGGGTCGATGGAGCCGCAGCGGGTGCCCATCATGACGCCGTCGAGCGGGGTGAGGCCCATGGTGGTGTCCATGCACTTACCGTCCTCGATGGCGCACAGGGAGGCGCCGGAACCGATGTGGCACACGACGACCTTGCGAGCCTCGCCGCTGGTCATCTCGGCAACCTTCTTGGAGATGTAGCGGTAGCTGGTGCCGTGGGCGCCGTACTTACGGATGTGCAGCTTGTCGCAGACGTCCTTGGGCAGGGCGTAGGTCTTGGCGACCTCGGGCATGTTGAAGTGGAAAGCGGTGTCATAGACCGTAACGTTGGGCAGGTCGGGATACTGCTCCAGGCAGTACTCGATAACGTTGGCCTCGGGGTTGTTGTGCAGCGGGGCGAGCGGGGCGACCTCACGGATCTTGGCGAGGACGTCCTCGTCGACGAGGGAGGAATCGCCAAAGTACCAGCCACCCTGAACGATGCGGTGGCCGATGCCCTCGATCTTGACGCCGTTGGCCTCGAGGTCCTTCAGGACGACCTCGATGGCGACCTTGTGGTCGGGGAACTCGATGTTCTCGGTCACCTTCTTGGAGCCGTTGGCAGCGTGGGTGAAGGTGCCGCCGGTAAAGCAGACGCGCTCGCAGGAGCCCTTTGCGGACACCTTGTGGGACTTGGTATCGATGACCTGATACTTAAGGGTCGAAGATCCTGCGTTGACGACCAGAACGTTCATGTGTCTCCCTACTAACAGGCGGTGTGGCGCCGCCAGGTTACATACGCTTCAATAATAAACCCAAACGCCCTCGCGCTCGGGTTTATTGCGTTGATATATAAGTTATCGATGCCCAAATACTCACGGCCTTTGACTTGTAAGACGAAATAGCGCGGGGATATACACCGGGGAAGAAATCCCGAGCGCAACAAGCAATACGACTCGAATGCCCGCAACGCTACTCAACACAGCGTTGAGCAGATAGAAAAGAACGGCACCCACCGCCACCATCTGGCTTTGAACCGAAATCAGTGAACAGCGCATCGAAGAATCGGCAGCATTTTGAAAAATTGAGTATTTGATTGGGGCAAACAACGAGTACGCAACCGTCTGCAGCACATAGAACACGGGCAGCAAATTAACCGGAGTAAGGGGGATCAAAAACAAAGCTGTCAATACTAAGCGAATGATGCCGCAAATACGCGCAAAACGGCCCTTGTCGACACGAGCAATCGCGCTGGGCACAATAAACCCTATGGAGGCGGAGGCAAGGAGCTGGACCGCAATGGTCACGCCCGAAGCGACGGCATTCATTCCGCGGCCTGCAAGCAACAGTGAGAAAAAATCTTCCAGGGCGACGAAGGCAAATGCCTGAGAACAGTCCATGATGAACGATGACCGAAGAACGCCATTACCCGTAATAGCAGCACCGATCATCTTCGGGCTCATTCCATGCCCAGGTGTCGCCGCAGTGCCCTCTCTTCGCATCTCAGGAATGCAGACAACAACAACCAACGTCAACACCATTGCGATGATATCTGCCGAAAGACCAATGAGATATGCACCGACAGACGAAATGAAACCGCCCACGCAAGCGGAGATGGCATAAGAGGCATAGAAAACAAATCGCTCAACGACATTAAGTCTTACGAGCTGGTCCTGAGAGATGCTGTTGATGTAAATCGCTTCTATGGATCCACTCAGACATGCAACGGCAAAACCTTTGAGAGCGAACGCACCGATTAAAAGCAGAGGGGAACGGACGAGAAGCAGGGCGGCGTAGTATCCAAGCATCCCCACGACGCCAACGAGACCGCTTGTCTTTCGTCCAAACCTGTCAGCAATATAACCAGTAGGAACCTCAAGAATGAATTTGCTCACTTGATATGCAATCATCATGCTAGAAATCGCTACCATCGAAAGCCCGACGAACTCAAGGTAGACAGTTAGGAAATACAAGATGGTGCTGAAGTTCGACAGGAAAACGAACATCATATAAAGCAAAGTCGTACGATTTTTCATACTCCGCCCTCCAAGAGTCAGCAATCTAAATCGGAATCTTGGAAAAGCATGAGGGCAAAGCTGTCAGTTGTGTGTTACAAGGCGTCAATAATCACTTGACGTCTCGAAGCCAATTAATCTCACGAAGCAAGGTGACGCAATAGGTGCAGAAAAACCGTCTGGTGTCGATCAGTCCAGGAATTCTGCCGATAGCAAAAGTAGATAGGCAAGGTTACATCACGCGAACCTTCAATGGAGCACTCACTCACTTCTGACCCATCCGATGCGAGAGAGGACCCAGACAAACTCAATATCAATCCCCCGCCTTGAAGAAACTCAGTCTGAGCCCTGCTTCCGTATTCAACATCACGGAAGCGAAAATTGACGAGCTGGGCTTCAGGGCATTGGTTAATCGCATTGAGACAGGGTGATAAATTAATGGGAACAGCAAGCCTGCCGCCCAGTAACTCACGAATGGTCATAGCGTCAACAGATTGATGACCCGCTGGGCATGAAAGAACCTTGAGCTCCTTTTCACCCAAATATTTTGAAGAAAGGACGCTGTCCCGTGGTTCCTCAAACGAGATAGCCGCGTCCGAAATTCCAAGTATAAGTGATTCAAAGCATGTTGCCGTTGGCTGATGCCACACATCAAGATGAATCTGAGGGTGCGAGCGTTCAAACGAGTCATACCAGTTTTCGGCAAAAAGGCGCCCCCGCCCATGAAGACAGGGGGCGTAAAGACGAAAGTGGCCATCGGGGGAGACGCCGTCGCCCCTCGATTGAGCGTACTTTTTGAGATCGTCGACTTGTGCCAGGATCACGCGTGCACGACGCGCAAATTCTCTGCCCGCCGGAGACAAAACAGCCTCCCCCGCCGATCGGTCAAGCAAAACAATCTGATACTCAGATTCCAACTTTTTGATTGCCGACGAAACGGCCTGCGGACTCACATGAACGGCGCGAGCTGCTTTGCGCACGCCGCCATAGTTCGCCACCGCTTGAAGGTATTCGAGTTGAGAAAGCTGCATAGATTACTCCAAAGGCAGCCAAGTCGACGGACCAAGCGCCCTCAGATGAGGTTCTCGCCCAGGTTTTTGCCGCCGAGGACGTGCATGTGGAAGTGCATGACGGTCTGGCCGGCGTTGACGCCCTTGTTGGAGATGACGCGGAAACCGTCCTCCAGACCCTTGGCCTTGGCGACCTCTTGGATGGCGTGAGCCATGGCGCCCATGGTCTCGGCAGGCACGTTGTCGGCGATGTCGCTGTAGTGCTTCTTGGGGATCACGAGCGTGTGGACCGGCGCCTGGGGGTTGAGGTCATCGAAGGCGATGACCTGGTCGTCCTCATAGACAACGGTCGAGGGGATCTCGTGGTTGGCAATTTTACAGAAGATGCAATCACACATAGCTGGTTCCTTTCTCACAGACCAAGGTAATTATATTTGGTCGAGATGCTTAGAACGAGAGGTTGTCGTCCGTGTTGGCGGCTTCGCCGTCGGCGAGCACGTCGTTGCCGTCGACGTCCTTAAGGAGCACCGAGACCTTCTGCTCGGCATCGGACAGGCGGGTGCGCAGGCTCTTGAGGAGCTCGACGCCGCGGGTGTAGCTCTCGAGCGACTCCTCGAGCTCCATATCGCCCGACTCCAGGCTGCGGATGATGAGCTCCAGCTCCTGCGAGGCCTGCTTGTACGTAAGCTGCTCTACCGGGGTCTTCTCTGCCATATCTGTTTCCTTTCCTAAGGGTCTATCACTGCGAAACGCGGTCTACTCGACCGCGTTGACGGTTGCCGACACGTTACCGTCCGCCATGCGCACGCGGATGGCGTCGCCCGGCTTAAAGGTCTGGGCACTTATAGCCACACCATCGTCGCTGTACGCGATGGAATAGCCGCGGGCAAGTACCTTAAGCGGCGACAGGGCATCGAGCGAAGCCGCTGCACGGCCCAGGTCGGACGCTGGTTTGCTGAGCATCGTGCGCCCCTGATGCTCCAGACGGGAACTCGTAAGCGTGAGCGCATGGCGTTTGCCGTCGAGCCCTGAGGTGCTTGCAACCAGACGCTCGGGCAGACGCTCGAAGTTGGAGCGGAAGACCCCGACTGAGCGTACTATGGCGCCCGACAGGCGATCGGCAGTCAGTGCAAGCTCCGATTCGCGACGCTCGACCATAAATGTGGGGTCGTTGAGGCACGGGCGACACGCAGCGGCATCGAGCGCATCACCCAAGCGAGCCGTATAGGTATCCCAGGCACGGCGACCGCGCTGATCGAGCATCTCCAGGTCGACCTGGGCCGACCCAATCATCGATGCCATCGCGGCACCCAGACGCTGATGGCGCGCCTCGAGCACATCGGCCAACTCCGTCATAGCCGGCGCCACCGATTCTGCCGCCGCCGTGGGCGTGGAGGCGCGTCGGTCGCTCACCATGTCGCAAATCGAGGTATCGGGCTCATGGCCAATGCCGGTCACCACGGGCACAGGACAAGCCGCCACCGCGCGGGCAAGCTCCTCGTCATTAAAGGTCATGAGGTCCTCAAAGGAGCCGCCGCCGCGCACCAGCAAAATACAGTCGGGCGCCGGCGTAATGGAAGCGGCGCGGCGCAAGCCCTCAATGAGCTCGGCCGGCGCACCCTCGCCTTGGACCTTGGCGCCCACGCAAACAAGCTCGACGAGCGGGTTGCGACGGCGCAGCGTACGCTTGACGTCGTCGATTACCGCACCGGAAAGCGAGGTGACGGCCGCCACGCGTGAGCAAAACACCGGAATGCGGCGTTTGCGGGACTCGTCCATCAGGCCCTCGCGGCGTAGCTTTTCGGCCAACTGCGCCACCTGTTGACGCAGCAGACCCTCCCCCGCCAGCGAAAACGAGCGAGCGACAAAGCTCATGCGGCCCGTGGCCTTATAGAGATTGAAGCTGCCCTTAAAGCTCACCTGCATGCCGTCACGCAGATCGAAGGTACGCTTGAGATAGGCGCCCTTCCAGATGATGCAGTCGACGGCGGCCGAGTCGTCTTTAATCTGGAAGTAGCAGTGGCCACTTCGGGCATTGGGACCACGGAAACCCGTGACCTCGCCCAGGACGATCAGTTGCGGAATAGCATCGAGCGCACCGGCGGCGATCTCTACCGCCTGGCTCACGCTGAGCTCTTTACGCTCCTGCTCGTCCGAACCGTCGAACTCGGCGGAAACGCTATTGCCGGTTAGATTCCAACCTGCCACGCAACCTCCTTTCGTTATCGTGCACAAAGGCTCTGGCCCTGCGCAAATTCAAGTCCAACACATAGTACAGCGCCGCGGGGACACAAATCCCCGCGGCGCCCAGCGACCCAATTTGTTATCGGTTGGAGTTTCTGTTGTAGCGAGCCATAAGATAGAGCAGCTGAATAATCGAGGTGAGTGCCGCCGCCACGTAGGTAAGCGCGGCTGCCGTCAAGACCTTCTTGGCACCGTTGACCTGCTTGGAGCTCATACCCGACTGCTCAATATACGCCACGGCGCGCCGACTGGCGTCAATCTCGACCGGCAGCGTAACGAACTGGAACAGCACGCTAAACGAGAAGAAGATCAGCGCGAGGGTCGTGAGTCCCGCGATGTTCATAAACAGGCCCATGAGCAGCACGATGGTCCAAGTGTTCTGGGTAAAGTTGACGACCGGCACGAGGGCGGTGCGTACCTTCATCATGGTATAGCCGCTTTGACGCTGAGCGGCATGGCCTGCCTCGTGACAAGCGACAGCAACGCTTGCGACCGAGCCGCCCGAACGGTTGGAATCCGACAGATACAGATTGTTGTCCTGCGGGTTGTAGTGGTCGGTAAGCTCACCAGCGACGCCCTTGATACCCACGGCATTGCAGCCGTTGGCGTCGAGCATGCGGCGCGCGACCGCAGCGCCCGTGTCGCCGTCCGAGCGAACCTTGGACCACGTCTTGTACGTCGAATTGATATAGTTCTGTGCGGCAAGGCCAAGCACCGTGCAGACAAGCACAACCAGCAGGTACAGCGGGTCGATGCCAAAGCCGTATCCATAGTAGTAGGGCATACGAATTCCTCCGAATCGAGTTACACGTTGGAGGCATTCTACCCACTCAGCAGACTAGGCTTCCCTATAACAACTCAATCTTTCCGTCCTTCACGGTGAGCCCCATATTGCCGGAAAGCAGATCGTCCAGGCGCGAACCCACAAGCTCAAAACGCCAGCCTTCGCGCAGGGGGCTTTGCTCAGGATGCTCGATGTAATCGGCCAGGTCATCGCGCGAGGCAATGACCGAGGTCGCCACCCCCGAGCGCTCGGCAACCAAGCGAATAAGCGCATACATCAGGTCCGTCACGCTCTCAAGCTCCGGCGAAATCTGGCGATGCCCGCGCACCATGAGCGGCAGGCGATCGTGCGGGCAGCTCGCACCGCGCTTGATGGCCATGAGCGCGCCGTCCACGTCGCGCTCCCCCAACTGGTCGGTACCGCGAATGCTACGGAACTCCTCAACGCGCACGGGATTGCGCTTAACGAGCGCCAGCAGCGTATCGTCGGACATGACCCACTTGCGCGGGATGTTGCGGCGCTCGGCGCGGTCCTCGCGCCAGGCGGCGAGCTCGCGCGCGATGCCCAACTGGTGACGGCTGCACGAATTGATGCGTTTGACCTTACGGAACGCCTCGTGGCGATCGGCGCGATAGTGCGACTCGTCAGCCAGCGGGCGCAGCTCGTCGAGCACCCAGTCCACGCGGCCCAGCTCGCGCAGGCGGCTCATCATCTCGGTAAAGGCGACGATCAGGTACTTGACGTCATCGATCGCGTACTCGATCTGTTTGTCGGTCAGCGGGCGACGCGACCAGTCGGTCAGCGACTCGGTCTTGGGCAGCGAGACGCCGCAAAACGTCTGCACGAGCGCGCCGTAGGAAATCTGCTGGCGTTCGCCCAAAAAGGCGGCGGCCACCTGCGTGTCAAAAATCGGACGCGGCAGCACGCCCACGGTATGGAGCATAACCTCCATATCCTGCGAGCAGGCGTGGAAGACTTTGGTCACGCTCTCGTCGGCCATAAGCTCGGCCAGCGGCGACAGGTCGTCGATCACCAGAGGGTCGACCGCGACGCTCTCGGCAGGGGTGGCAATCTGAACCAAACACAGGCGCGGATGGAACGTGCGCTCGCGCAAAAACTCGGTATCGACGGCAATCGCGTCAAACTCACGGGCGCGCTGGCAAAAGTCGAGTAGAGCCTGATGTGTGGAAATGTACATATCAACCCATCGAATAAGGTTAGGCCCGAAAAACACGGGTAGGATATCGGCATTGCCTTACAACTATACTCGGTTAGTCACAGAACGGGAACGTAAGTATGCGCTGCCTTATCATCCACAACCCGGCATCGGGCCCCAGCTCAGATGAAATCTACGCATTCACGCACGCCCTCGCGCAAGGCGGCGACGAGGTCGTGATGCGCTTTATCGGCGATGGCATGGAGCCCGAGGACGCCGTGGCAGACGTGCGCGAGTTTGATCGCGTGGTCGTTTCGGGCGGCGACGGCACCGTCTCCAACGTGCTCGATCAGATGCGCGGATGCGGTGTCCCCACGCTCATCTTCCCCTCCGGTACGGCCTGCCTGTTCTTCAACAACATCGGCAATGCCCCTGAGGCGGCGGCGCTCGCCAAGGCCTGCCGTGCCGGTCGCACGGTCAAAGTCGACATGGGCGAGCTCTTTTGGCTCGACGAGGACGGCAACGAGAAGCGCCACGGCTTTATCATCATCGCCGGCTCGGGCTTCGACGCCGAGATCATGATGAAGGCCGCTCCCACCAAAAACGACATCGGCGAGATCGCCTACTTCCTCTCTGCGCTCGCCACGCCCAACCCCACGGTGGCGCACTTTACGATTGAGCATGACGGCATTGTCGAGGAGCTCGACGGCATCTGCTGCATGGCCGGCAACACCTCGGTCATCCAAAACGACATCAACCTGTTCCCCGACTGCCGCATGAACGATGGCATGGTCGACATTGCGGTCATAGAACCCGTGCGCACCGTGCAGCTGCTGCCTACTGTGATCACCGCTGCGCTTGACCCCGCCGGCAAGGTACTCGGGCGCCCGCAGTTCAAGATCATCCAGACCAAGGAAGCCAAGATCACCTGCACCCCGTCGCTGGGCATGCAGTTCGATGGCGAGATTATCTCCAGCAATTCGGGCGTCTTTGGAGCCCGCGCGCTTCCGCAATGCCTCGACCTCATCGTCGACGAATTCTCACCGCTCGGAAAATAGGAGGACCCCATGAACGACAATCCCCTGATCGGCTTTATTGTCATCGTCTTGGCCATGCTCGTCGGTTACGCCATCAACGTGATTCACCGCCGAAAGAAGTAAATCCACATTGGTATGATATTCATCCAGTTATGGCCTCTCCCGCTGTTTATGCATTCGTCAAACAGCGGGGGATTTTCATTTCGGGCATTCCCAGCTACTTTATTCGGCTACAGTAATTACAGGGCGTCTTTATTAAAGTAAAGCTGCAAACTGAGTACGATTAACCGCTCATCGCATATTTCATCACGCTTATCGAGTAAGTTTCTTTCATAGATGAATATTGTTTCCAGTTCGTTACGCTAATGAGGTGTCTTTATTGGCTGAAGCCCTCTGGCGACAGAGGGCTTTCGCACGCTGGGAGGGAAAATGAGGAAAACTCGCCCCGTCAACGCGCTCAAGAAGCTAGGCATAGGCCTCGCCTTTGGAGCTGCGACCATCATGTCCATGCCGACATCTGCGCTCGCCTGCACGCAAATGTACATGGGCAAAAACCTTACGGCCGACAACAACACGTACTATGGTCGCGCCGAGGACTTTGGCCCGCGCTACCTCAAGCACTTTGGCATTGAGCCGTCGCATGCCCCCGGGTATACCTACGGCTCAGACGAGTCCGGCTTCTCATACAGGTCGACCAAGACTACATATCGTTATAGCTACGTGCGCGATCATCCTTCGCAGTGGCACGGGCGCTATGATGCCTACTCTGAGGCAGGCATCAATGAGAAGGGCGTGTCCTGCTCCGCAACGCTGACCACCAACATGAACGATAAAGCCGCCAAGGCAGACCCCCTGACCGACACTGGCATTGGCGAGTATAGCTACGGCAGCGTTATCTTAGGCGAAAGTGCCAAAGCACGTGAGGGTGTCGAGCTCCTCGGCAAGATCATCGACGAGCAGGGCGCCAACGGCAACGATCAGATTATCATCGCCGACAGCAACGAGACTTGGCTGTTTGCCGCACTTTCCGGCCACCAGTGGATCGCCATGAAGCTCGCCGATGACGTCGCCTCACTCAACCCCAACATCGGCGGACTCAATTACGATGTCAACCTTGATGACACCGAGAACTGCCTCCACTCCGAGGGCATCCAGACCATGCCCGAGAAAAATGGCTTCGCCGAGTACACCGACGGCAAGTTCGACGTTGCCAAGACCTATGGCAAAAGCGTCGCCGATTCCGGCGTTCATCAGTGGACTCGCTATGTCCAGGGCCGCGATTACTTCATGGCCCCGTTGACCAAGGGCGCGGATTACGACATCGTCACGGTTAAACCGAAAAAAGGCCCCGACCAAATCGGGGCCATGGTCAGCGAGATCCAGCCCCTGTTCTTCCAGCCCGGCAAGTCCGACTGGAACACCTTTGAGATGATCCGTGCATTTGGCAACCGCGGCGAAAATGTCCCCGGCCTCAACGCCAACACCGACGGTGTCTACGCCATCGGCACCGAAAGAAGCACCGAGACCAACCTCTTCCAGATCCGTCAGGACATGGACCCCGAGATCGCGACCATTCAGTGGGAGATGCTCTCCCGCGCCGCCTACTCCGTCGCTATTCCTCTGTACTCTGCACTGCTCACCGAGGTCAGCCCCTACTTCAGCAATCAGGATGTCTCCTACGATCACTGCGAAGAGACGGACATCGTGAACAACGAGGAGCCCGAGAACTCCATCAACTACGTCCTCATGGACATTAGTTCCCTCTGCTACGAGCACCGCGAGCAGCTCGGCACCGGCGTTCGCGCCTACCTCGACGCTCTCCAGAACGAGCTCATCGAACAGAACCTTGAGGTCGATGCTGCTATGCAGGCCGAGACCACCACTGAGGGCCGCACCGCCCTGGCAAACAAGGCCGGCAAGGCTGCCACTGAGAACACCTACGTCAAGTGCAAGGCCCTGCTCCAGGAGATGCGCGCTTATCTGAAGGCTGAGGATTTCAGCACGCCCTTCACCCCGAGCGACCTGAACACCGAGACCAACGGCCTCAAGGTGTCCATCACCTACGCCAAGGACGCTCTTGCCACCGACCCGGTAACCCCGGATCAGCCTGGCACCCCCGAGCAGCCTGGTACTCCTGAGCAGCCCGGTACCCCCGAGCAGCCCGCTAAGCCCGAGCAGCCCGCTAAGCCCGAGCAGCCCACCACCAAGCCCGAGAAGCCTGGCAAGTCCGACACCACGACCACAGTAACCACCAACAAGACGAACACCAAGGGCGGCCTGCCCACCACTGGCGATCGTTTTGATGGCCGCATGGTGGCCGCATTCGCCATCGCTGGCGTTGCCGTCATCTCTGCAGGCGGTTACTTCCTCTACCGGCGCAATAAGGAGTAACGTCTTAGCTGAGCGGGCGAGGCAGCAATGGCAGCCTAGCCCGCTTAACCCGCCTTTTTGGCCGACGGGAAACCCACGGGAAACCCGCCTGAAATCTTTTTAAAAAAGATTTCCCCGCACACACTTCGCTGTGCTATAGTGCAGCGCAACAGCAACTAGGTGCGACCGCGCCACGGCATCACGAAAGGAGCCACCAACATGAAGAACACGATGAAATCTCTCAACAACTGGTGGTGGCGTGATGCGAATACGATCGGTCGACAGTGAGTCCCTCACGCCTGTTTTTGCGCTCTAGGTGATTGGAAGGCCTCCGGTTTCGACCGGGGGCCTTTTTCTATCTCGAGCCCGATCGCATTCGCATCACGCGCCTCCGCTTTTCTCTTGCAATCCCCTTCCGAAAGGATTTTCACCATGTCTCAGAACACCACCGCCACCCAGCCCCGCACCGTCCAGACCGCCGACCGTGGCAAACTCGATGTCCGCGCCCTCGTCCTGCTCG
The DNA here is from genome assembly GCA_900546115.1 of uncultured Collinsella sp. Classification (GTDB taxonomy): domain Bacteria; phylum Actinomycetota; class Coriobacteriia; order Coriobacteriales; family Coriobacteriaceae; genus Collinsella. The sequence goes on along the minus strand of URBQ01000002.1, from coordinate 76,759 downwards.
CCATCCTGCTCGCCGCCGGCTTCATCCTCAACTTCACCGTCGGCAAGGCAATCTCGGGCATCTCGGGCGGCATGATCAGCCCCGAGTTCATCATCTCGGCCTTCTGCCTCACCATCCTGGTCGTTCGCCCCAACATCGGCCAGGCGCTCGTCATTGGCCTCATCTCGGCTGCCGTGATCCAGATCACCACCACTTCGCCGTTCGTCGATTTTGCCGCCGAGGGCATCGCCGCCATGCTCATGGCCGGCATCGTCAACGCCGCCGGCAAGAACGGTCAGGTCAAGCCTGCCGTCGCCATCGTCGCTACCTTCGTGACCACCTTTGTCTCCGGCGTCATCTTCATGGTTATCAAGATGGCCATGCTTGGCGTGGTCGGCGAGCTCGCCGCCGCCATGCTGCCCGTCGTCGCCATGACCGCCGTCTTTAACGCCATTCTGGTCGGCGTCCTCTATCTGCCCATTCAGAAGGCCCTGAAGCTCAACTAACCCGCTCGGCTTTATGAGCCACCCCATCTTGGCGTTCATTCGTCGCTCGCGTACCCAAGTACGCTTCGCTCCTCTTTCGCGCCAACCTGGGGCCCCTCGTAAAGCCGTCTCCGCACTCCACCAACAAAGACTGTCCCAAACAACTAGCTCTTGGGGACGTTCTTAAACGACTAGTCATTAAAGAACGTCCCCGATGACTATGAAAGGTATCCATGGAAACGATCATCAACGTCGACGATGTCTCGTTCTCCTATGGCACGCAGACCGAGCAGGCGCTCAGCCACATCTCACTCAGCGTGAACAAGGGAGATTTCATCGGCATCATCGGGCCCTCGGGCGCCGGCAAGTCCACGCTTGCCGCCTGCCTGTCGGGCGCCGTGCCCCACCACTACACCGGCACGTTCTTTGGGTCCGTCATGGTTGACGGCCACGACACCTGCGAGGTCTCGTTGACCGACGTGTCGCAAATCGTCGGCAGCGTGCTGCAGGATATCGACACGCAAATGGTCGCCTCGGTCGTCGAGGACGAGATGCTCTTTGGCCTCGAGAACTTTGGCGTCCCCCATGACCAGATCGAGCAGCGCGTGAGCGAAACGCTCGAGACCGTCGGCATCAGCGACCTGCGCGACCGCGAGATTGCCACCCTCTCGGGCGGACAGAAGCAAAAGGTAGCCATCGCCGCCATTCTCGCTATGCGTCCGCGCGTCTTGGTTCTCGACGAGCCCACCGCGGCACTCGACCCTGCCAGCTCCACGCTGGTCTTCGAGACGCTGCGTGAGGCAAACCGCGCACTTGGAATCACCATCGTCGTCGTTGAGCAAAAGGTCGCCCTGCTCTCGGAGTACTGCAACCGCGTGCTCGTGCTCAACCATGGCGAAATCGCGCTGCAGGGCGAACCACACGAGGTCTTCGCGCATACCGACGAGCTCCGTGCCATCGGCGTCGACTGCCCTCGCGTCACGCGTATCTTCAATAGCCTCGAGGCCGATGGCCTGGTAAGCGGTACCCCTTGCTTGGATGTCGATGAGGCCGAGCGCCTGATTTCGGGCATCGTCGACCCCGCACGCGCGGCCAGCGAAACCCAGGCGCCCGCCGGCTCCCCGCATGCACCGTCGTTGCGCCCTCATGCCAAGGACGCCGAACCCGTACTCACCTTCGACCATGTTGAGTTTGCCTATCCCAATGGCGGCGCCGCCGTACACGACCTCAACCTGACGCTCTATCCCGGCGAGCTCGTGGGCATCGTCGGCCAGAACGGTGCCGGCAAGACCACGCTCACCAAGCTGCTCACGGGCCTGCTTAAGCCCGCCTCGGGCAGCGTGCGCGTCACGGGACTGGATACCGCAGCCGTTCCCACGAGCCGCATCGCCCGCGAAGTCGCAACCCTCTTCCAAAACCCCGACCGCCAGATCTGCAAGGACACCGTGCTCGACGAGGTCGCCTTTGGCCTGGAGCTTGCCGGCATCGACCGTGCCGAGGCGCTGCGTCGCGCCCAGCTCGTCGTCGATCGCTTTGGCTTGCCGGCCGACGAGGCGCCCTTCTCGCTCTCGCGCGGTCAGCGCCAGATGGTGGCACTCGCCTCCGTCGTGGTCGTAGAGCCCAAAATCGTGGTGCTCGACGAGCCCACGAGCGGCCTTGACTACCGTGAGTGCATGACCGTCATGGAAACCGTGCGCACCATGGCCGAGCGCGGCTGCGCCGTCATCATGGTCTGCCACGACATGGAAGTCGTATCCGACTTTGCCGAGCGCATCGTGGTGATGGCCGACGGCCGCATCCTCGAGCGCGGCCGCACGCACGAGCTATTCTCGAACATCGAGCTCATGCAGCGAGCCTACGTTGAGCCACCCCAGGTCATAGAGCTTTCTCGTCGCCTGGCATCCTCCGTCTCTCCCGCCTTTGCACAGGTGAGCGAGGTCACCGATATCGTTCGCATTACCGAGGAGATGGTCCACCGTGGTTAACGTCATCGACTATATGCCGGGCGATACACTGCTGCACCGCTTGAACCCGGTCGTCAAACTGGGCCTTGCCGCCGCCATCATCATCGGCATCTTCCTGTCCGATACCTACGTGGCGCTGTTGGGCTTTTTGGCGCTCACCCTTGCACTGGGCGCCTACGCCGGCGTCGTCGACCGTCTGCTCTCACTACTCAAGCTGCTGATTCCGCTCGCGCTTATCATGCTGGTGCTTCAGCTGGCCTTTATGCGCGACGGCAACGTGGTGTGGGGCTTTATCACCGACACGGGCCTCATTACCGGATCGAAGGCCTGCCTACGCCTGTTGGGCGTGGCGCTGCCACTCATCCTCATGCTTATGGTGACCAAGCTCAACGACCTCGCCAACGCCTGCGTCGAGGTGCTGCACGTGCCATATCGCTATGCCTTCACCTTTACCACGGCACTGCGCTTTGTGCCGGTATTTGGCCAGGAAATGAACGCCATCATGGAGGCGCAGACTGCACGCGGTGTCGAATACGACACTAAGAATCCCGTCAAGAAACTCAAACTCATGCTGCCGCTGTGCGTGCCACTGCTTATTTCGAGTGTGGGCAAGACCGATGCCACCGCACTTGCTGCCGAGCAGCGCGGCTTCTACCTGCGCACGCGTGCGAGTTCGTATAAGCGCTACCCCATCAAAAGCCTGGATATCGCCGTACTTATCGTCAGCATCGCCCTTATCGCCATCGGTTTCCTGTTCTAGCAATCGCTGGCAGCAACCGGCAAATGCAAAAGGCCTCGGCTCGCACCAAACGAGCCGAGGCCTTACTGTTTTCCCAGATAAAACCTACCAAAATAAACCTGTCCCTTTTTGGCAGGCGGAGAACTAGAGGCGGTAGAGGGCGCCGCTGCGGATGATGGACTCGCGTACCAGGACATCCATCGCATCGAGGGTGATCTCGGGCATCTCGCGATACTTCTGCAGCACCGAAAGCTCCGTGCAGGCCAGGATGACGCGGTCGCAGCCGCTACGGGCGAACTCCCACATCACGCGGTCGAACTTATCCATATCGGGTTCGCGCCCGGCCTTCACATCGTCGTAAATGAGCGACATCACGTCGGTCTGACGCTTTTCGCTGGGATAGACGACCTCAACGCCCGCAGTCTCACATTCGCGCCCATAGACGTCTGCGCCCACGGTGCCGTCGGTGCCCATGATGCCAATCTTGCGCACCGGCTCGGACGGCACACTCAGGTTGGGGTCGAACTCGCACTCCCCCATCACCGCGCCGGCCAGAGCATAGCGCACCGACTCGCGCGGCATGTGGATAATCGGCACCTTCGTAAACGACTGAATCTGATCGTAGAAGTAGTGCGATGTGTTACAGGGAATCGCTATGTGCGCGCAGCCCAGCGACTCGAGTGCTTGGGCACACTCCTTCATGGTCGCCAGCAGCTCGGTATGCTCACCGGTCTTGATGGCCAGCGTGCGGTCGGGCATGGTCGACTTGGAAAGCACCACCATGTCGATATGCTCCTGGTCGCACGTAGCCGCCGTATGGCGTACTACCTGGTCGTAGTAATACGACGTGGCCTCGGCGCCCATGCCGCCGATAACTCCCAGCTTTTCCATCGCCGCCTCCTTGGTGACGCCCACGCAATTGCGCGTATCATACCCGCGCCCGCCCGATACATACCGGACGGGCGCCACGCTCGTCTACTTGTAATACGTCTTGAACAGCTTATAGTGACGCAGTTTGGTGTGCCACATGCGCAACCAGCGGTTAAAGACAAAGTCTCCCTTCATAAACGAGGGATCGGCGCCCTTGCCCTCCTTGGCAAGACGATGCACCTTCGCGCGCAGCTCGGGAGCCTTGACGTACTTGTCGACGACGCCCATGGGAACGACCATCCACAGCGCCTCGTCCTTCGCCGTCACAAACTCCGGCTCAAACGGGCGGTTATAGACGTACTCATCCACCACGTACTTGGCAACGTTAAAGCCGCTGTTGGTTACGTAGTAGTTGCTGCGGCCCTGACGGGTGTTAAAGTCAAAGAACTTAAACGAGCCATCGCGCTCGTCATACTTGACGTCAAAGTTGGAATAGCCCACAAAGTGAAGGTCCTCGAGCAGCTTGTGCACGCCACTCATAAGCTCATCATTGGGCTCGGTGATGATGCAGGCGTGATTACCGACGCCATGGGGCTGATGCTCCTCGAGCAGCACGTGACCAAGGCACATCATGCGAACCTTGCCGTTGCGGTCAGAATAGCTGGTGAGCACGCGCATGTACTCGTCGTTGCCGGGCACGCGATCCTGCAAAATCAGGTCATCGGTGTAGCCACTGGCATAGGAATCGCGGATAACCTGCTCCAGCTCGGCGCGGTCGGCAATCTCATAAGCCTTCTTCTGACCCTCGAACTCATGCTGCCACCACATGATGCCGTCGGAAGGCTTCAGGATCATCGGGTAAGGAAAATCGATCTGGTCGAGCACTTCGGCAGGTGCCTCGCCTTGGGCATTCAGCATCGCCATGGTGAAGGTAAAGGTATGCGGATAGGGCACGCCGTGCTTCTCGCACAGCTCGTAGAAGATCTCCTTCTTCTGACACTGCTCAAGCATGCTGTAGGGAGCGTAAGGCGCGACGATGTTATCCGCCAGCTCATGGGCATCCTTGGCCTGAGCCACGAGGGCAACATAGTTATCGCCACAGCCCACAAGGACAATCGTCTTGTCGGCATGCGCTTGGGCAATGCCGTTGACGGTTTTGAGCATCACGGGCATGGTGTCGATATCCACGTTGGGCGTGTAGTCGATAATCTGGCTGCGGTAAGCGGGACCCGTCTGGTACTTGCCAAAGACCAGACTCTTGACCTGGTACTCTTCGTAGAAGGCGCGCGCCACCGAATAGGCGTTGATGTCGCCTCCGAGCAGCACGGGAATGAACTCGCGCTCTGTAAACTGCAATGCCATGGAAACTTCCTATCATGAACTGCCCACACAACGGGCGGTCTTTGCGCAACTGATTTATTCTAGCGTGCCAAGCCGCCGGCGCCCAAAGCTCCACCGTATCTATGGCAATCGACGTGATCGTCCAGCATAAAGCCGCACTCACCGCGATGGGGCCTTGTAGCCGCAAACCCCCTGTTGAGATAGCTTTCACGACCGAAAGCCCGTCCGCAAACAGGCCCCCGTAACGTTAAAGTTGAACTCTATGGTTTCTCAACAATTCATCATAACTGCAGGTCAAAGCCAAAGCCTCAAGTTCAACTTGACCCTTTGGAACCTTTAAGGTTCAAGTTGAGGTCGAAAGCAGTAGTAGAATACCGTTCGAACCATAACCTACGATTGATTGCAGAGGGACTGGATGCAGCATTCGAATCATCGCACCGCAGCGCTCATTGCGTCGAAGCCGGCTCGTATCATCACGAGCGCCGCGCTCGCCGTTGCGCTGACGGCCACGCCGATGCTCTCCCCCGTTGCGGCGTATGCCGCCTCGCAGGCAACGCAGGACCAGCTTTCCGCAGCCCAGCAGAAGATCGAAGCCGCCACGAGCGCCTACAACGACGCCCGCACCAAACTCGATGACCTGCAAAAGCAGATTGACTCCAACGAGGCAAGCATCGAGGAAATCGAGGCTAAGCTTCCCGAGCAGCAGGCCAAGGCAAGCTCCGCCATGCGCGATCTGTACAAGTATCAGAAGGGCACCAATCCCATCGTGAGCTTCCTGGTCAATGCGCAGAGCCTGGGTGAGTTCATCACGACCTGCAAATACACCAACCAGATCACGAGCTCGAGCGTCAACGAGATCGAAGAGCTCAATAATATGCAAACCGAACTCGAGCAGAACAAGGCCGAGCTCCAGCAGGCCAAGTCACAGCTTGAGGCAGAGCAGAAAAACGCCGAGGATGCGCTGGCGCAGGCCCAGCAGCTCCGCAGCGAGGCACAGGCAAAAGCCGAGCAGGAAAATGCCGCCGAGCTTGCCAAGCTTGAGGCCGATAAGGCCGCTGCCGCCGAGAAGCTCTCGGGCGAGGGCGTAAGCGGCGGCAATTCCAGCAGCCAGGCCACCAACACCAACACCACCATAGACACCACGGTGAACAACTCCAATACCGGTAGTTCCGATTACGATTCGTTCATTAATGAGTGGACGAGCCGCATCGACAATTATCTTGCCGGCTCCCCCATGGCAGGCCAGGGCTATAACTTTGCCGTCGCCGCCTGGAATACCGGTGTCGACCCCCGTTGGTCCCCCGCCATCGCCTGTATCGAGAGCACCAAGGGTGCTTATTGCGCCAATTCTTACAACGCCTGGGGCTGGAGCGCCCGTGGCGGCGGTTGGCGCAGCTTTGGCAGCTGGAGCGAGGGCATCTCCGCTCACGTTGCCTATCTGGGTGCCAACTACGGCTCCACCCTTACTCCGGCAGCGGCCAAAAAGTACTGCCCGCCCACGTGGCAGGACTGGTATAACAAAGTCGCCGCTCAGATGAACCGCATCTAAGCGCAACTGCAAAGGGCCCCAATGGGGCCCTTTTCTTTTAGGTAGCGGAGGTATCGACGACGCCGGTCGCATTGGCAACCGCGACTATGACGATCATGCATAGGAGCAGCACACCCAATGCCTTGAGCCAGAGTTTCGCGAGTTTCTTGCCGCGATAGCTGTCGAGCAGTACGAATCGCCGACGAAGACGGCGCTTATCGAGCAGCGCAAAATGCATAAGCACCATAAGGCCATCGACAAAGAAAAAATACTCGATTATGAGAAGCCACGTCGGGTAGCTTTGGTTTGCTCCCGTGGGGTGAAAGACGGCAAAGTGACTTCCGGCAAAGAACACAAGTAGCGAGAAGCAGACAAGCGTATTCCAAATGCGCCCCAGAGACTCCGGAACGCGAGAGAGCAGACCGCATGCAACAGAGGCGGCAGGCCTAGGAAGCCCTGCGGGGTTCTGGAGCCCTTGGGGCGTCAACACCGTCTCCGAGTCTGGAGTACGGACAGGCGCAGGCGCAGGAGGCCGCACGGGGCGACTCAGATCGTATGCCGCGCGCGTAGCCCGTCCCAACGCTTCCGCACTCGCAAAACGCTTAGCCGGGTCGAGCGCCATCGACATGCAGATGACATCGGCAAGTGGAGTGGGAATGCCACGCGCCTCGCATTGCTCGCGCATGTCGAGCCCTGGTTTAGGGTCGATTCCCGTCAAGCAGAAGAACAACAGGGCGCCAAGTGCGTAGACGTCGCTGCGCACACTCGTCTGCCCAAACCCATACTGCTCGGGCGGCGCATAGGGTCGCGTGCCAAACTTGACGGTGTCGGCATCGGCGCCATCGCGCCATACGCGCGCGATCCCCAAGTCGATAATCACCAGCGATGAAAACGTCAGGCCCTCATCGAGCGTACGGCTCGCACCTGTCACGATGATATTCGATGGCTTGAGGTCGCGATGGATCACCGGCGCCGACGTCTCCCCCGCCATTGCAAAACCGGCGTGGAGCTCGCCCACGGCGTCGCAAAGGGCAGGATACAATTCACGTGCATAATCGGGGGTGGCTCCCAGACGGTCCACCAGCACCCCGAGCGTCTCTCCTTCGATATATTCCATAACCACGTTAAGCTCGTCGCCCACACGACGGCAATCGACGATTCTGGGCAGGTGCTCAAAACGCCCGCCCGCCCGCTGGGCGGCAAACAGACGCTCGTATGCCCCGCCGATTTGAGCCGAAGCATCGATGCGTTTACGGACAAAGGGGCCGAGCGAACCACCGCCGGTTCCTTCAAAGTACACGAGCTCAGTTGTTTCAACGGACGAGCGCTTAAGTACACGCTCCACGCGATAGCTGTCGTCGCGATCGAGCGACGCCAGGTGCTCGGCAAGCGCTGCGGTCAGCTCGTCATCGGGATATGTTGGGGTCTGAGTATCCATAGCCTCCATCATAGCGCAGGGCGCAGACACCCCATGGCATCCGCGCCCCGTTCGTTTGCATCGTTGTTCGGCAGCTCCGCCGGCTCAGATATCAGCCGCTAACTCACCGTCTCCTCGCCAAAGCGATACAGCTCCTCGTTGACCTTTTGGAGGCTGCACCCGCGATCGACGCAAAAGATGATAATCGCGTCACGGCGATCCTTGCAGTTGAGGACGCTCACCCCGGCAGCCGTCAGCGCACGGTTGGTCTCTTTGAGCGTCAGCGCCATCGCAAAGGCAATCTGCAGCACCTTATTGCGACTCGGGTGACGCGCACCAGTAAAGATCTGATAGCCAAAGGTCTCATTGAGATCGGCCATACGAACCACGCGAGAGCGCTCCAAGCCCTTTTCCTGCATCAGCTGCTTCAGGTAGTCCGAAAGCGACGGGGCGGCAAAGTCGTGCTCCCTGATATAGCCATCGATGTTCGGTGCATCGAGAAGCTCATTGAGCAACTCCTCAGTCAGCTTTTTATCGGGCATACGACTTCACCTCCCCCAGTGCATGCAACATGCTAGAAACCGCTTACGTCCGAACGCTCCCAGCTAGCAACCTGGTCGGGAGACACCGTACCCAGCGCCTCGAACTTCCAGGAGCCGCCCGCCTTCAGATGATTGGTGTTTGCAAGAGCCGTTCCAACCTGGTTGCCATCGGCATCATACAGAACATACTCAATCTGAATGTAGCTCTTTTCCTTGTCCGTGTTATTGGTCAGCGTGCCCGTGATCTTATAGGCAAACTGACTGGAGGTGTCTTCAGCCTCGTCAGCAATGGTATACGGTTCTTGCGGTTCTTTTTGCTCCTCAGCCTGCTGTGTCGCCTCGGCAGGTTTTGCCGAATCGCTCGCAGACGAATCGGTTGAATTGCCACCCATAGAGCCCACGGCACCGACGATAACCAGCACCACGATGACGCCTAGGACAATCTTGCCGATCGGCTTCTTTCCCTCTTTTGCCATTATTCATCCTTCCTACGATCCGGCTACCGCGCCGGCACACAGCACATCGTAGAAAGGATTGAACTTGAATTCATTAGCTGAGAGCTAAGGTTGCGGTAAACGGCCAATGCAGCTATCCAGACGCCGAGCAAACGCACTTTGCGTGACCGTCTGCTAGCAGCGCATCAACCCACCGTGACGGATTCCCCGGTAAAGGTGCTCACAAGCAACAGGATAAAGAAAACTAAATAGCTGATGCTCAATAGGTAGGCGACGACTAAAAAGATAGTCCATCCAACATTGGTCTTACCATCGGCACGACGTTGCTCGCGAGAACGGCACAGCCAGACCGTCACGCCAATGGCCACAATCAGCAACACGAGTGCCGCTGCTGCCACCCCGGCAAGCGCAAACATCACGCCAATGCTCACAGCAATAACCGGGAGCAGTAGCAAGCCACACCCGCATCCACCCGGGCTATATACGGCAGACTGTCGGCGTCGCCTCATCGTCGCCCCCATCATCTTTGAACACTACAGTGCGATGGCCCGCTGAACAGGAACGATCTTATCGAGTTCCGGTTCGATCCGCCTTTTCTCGGCCTCAAGGTCAAACGCCACCTGAGCACGCAGCCAATAACCATCCGTCAGGCCAAAATAACGGCAAAGACGGAGGTCGGTGTCGGCCGTCACGCGACGTTTTCCCAAGACAATCTGCCCGATACGCTGAGCAGGAATCCCGGTCTCTTTCGCAAGGCGATATTGAGAAATGCCCATGGGAACAAGAAACTCCTCTTTGAGAAGCTCACCAGGAGTCACCGGCGACAGCAAATCGGCCGAAGTCTCATCACTTGTGATAATCGACGATTTCGACATTCCAAGCCATCTCCTGTCTCCACTCAAAACAGACCCGATAGCGCTCGTTAACACGGATGCTATATTGCCCGGCACGATCGCCCTTCAAAGCTTCCAGGCGGTTGCCCGGTGGAACGCGAAGATCATCAAGCGAAGCACAAACCTGCAGTTGGCGAATCTTCCTCAACGCAACACGCTCAAAGGGCACGAACTTCCTGACCCGCACACCCATGGCAAAGCGTTCGGTATCCTCATCTTTATACGATGCAATCATAGTATCGCCTTACGTTAGTAACGTCAAACGTTTCTATAGACTTACATCTCTATTATATCGTACGTTTGTTCGTATTTTCTAGAACAAATAGTCCTTCACGCCTTAGTCAAGCAAAAGCAATCGTTTGTAGACATCGAGGCCTTTGAGTAGGATTTCCTCGTCGAAGAGCATGCTATCGGTATGCAGAGCGCTTGTGGCATAGGCGGGGCAGCCATCCGAATCACTCGGGTTGTCTTGGTCCTCTGGCATACCCGTGCCCAGCAGGAAAAATACGCCCGGCAGATGGCGTTGATAGAACGCGAAATCCTCGGCAATCAGCAGCGGCTCGTCCACGAGCTGTAACTCGGGCAGAGCAGGCGCGATTCGATCAAACAACTCGGGATCGTTGTCGACCGGCGGATAGCCCTCGGCAAAGTCGAGATCGTACGTGCAGCCCGTTGCAGTGCATGCCTCATCAAGCACGCGGCGCACACCCTCGCGTGCACGGTCGAACATGCCGTCCGTAAACACACGCAAGCTGCCGGCCACATGGGCCTCCCCCGCCACCGCGTTGCAGACGGTACCGGCCTGCAGCAGGCCAAACTTGCCGATACAGGGCTCGCCGGTGCCCAGTTCGTCCATCAGCTCGCGCTCGGTAACCAAAAACTTCGCTGCCGCCAACGCGGCATCGTGTGACTCCTCAACCGGCACACCATAAGTCTTAGCAATATGGATACTCGCACCGTGAATATGGATATGCGTCTCGCTCGAACGCGCCAGCAGCGGACCGGGACAGCTCGCCAGCGTGCCGGCGGGAAGGTCGGGCCACACGTGAAAGCCAAAGATACGGTCGGCACCATAGCGCTCGAACACACCGCTCTCGCATACTGTCTTGGCACCACCGGTCGTCTCCTCGGCAGGCTGGAACACAAAGAGCACGTTACGCTTAATGGCACCCGGCCGCTCGCGAATCGCACGGTCGACATACGTCGCTGCGACAAGCGCCATGGCCATGTGCCCATCGTGCCCGCAAGCGTGCATCTTGCCGGGATGAGACGAGGCGAAAGCCGCGCCCGTCGCCTCCACAATGGGCAGCGCATCCATGTCGGCGCGAATCGCCGTGGCATGCGCGGCACCAACGCCAGCGTCGAAGAAAGCGCAGACGCAGCTGGGACACGGATGGGCCACCTCGCAGGCGAGCGGCGCCAACACACCCTCGATATAGGCGATCGTCTGCGGAAGATCGAAGTCGAGCTCCGGGATCCTGTGCAAGTCGCGCCGATAGCGGCGGAGTTCTTGGAGCTCGGTCATAGAGGTTCCTTTCATGGGTGCGCGTCGGTTGCCATCTATTGTGCCGCAAGATTGCCACACCCTTATTTCCAGCATATCCTTGCATTTTTTAAACGTTATATACGAATACTCTTGTTTGGTAAAGTGCAACGTGGTAGGGTCTTTACCACTTGATAGAGGCGCGGGCACGAAGAACCGCGGGCGAGCCGGCAGGCTTTGACCCCGTGGGGAGGCGAAACCCGCCGAACTGGGTTTTTCGGGCACGAACAACCTGGTGGGCCTGTAGGAAACACCCACAGGACTGTCTGCAGCAATGCGGGAGCGCTATCCGGACATTGGGTCCACGCTATGCGGATTCGATGCGCAGATGGCGCCGTCTGGATAGCGAGGTTTACGGGACATGGCATTGACCCCCAACGAGGCATATGCGGCCAAGCAGCCGTTTGTGGACAAGGAGACGCTCGAGCATATCGTCGAGCAATTCCCCACGCCGTTTCATCTATACGACGAGGCAGGCATCCGCCGCAACATGCAAGAAGTGCGCGACGCCTTTGCATGGAACCCGGGCTTTAAGGAATACTTTGCCGTCAAGGCCAACCCCAACCCGGCGCTCATCTCCATTCTCAACGAATACGGCTGCGGCTGCGATTGCTCGAGCTATACCGAGCTCATGATCGCCCGCTCGCTGGGTATCACGGGACACGACATCATGTTCTCGTCCAACGACACGCCGGCGGCCGACTTTGAACTCGCCGACAAGCTGGGCGCCATCGTCAACTTTGACGACATCAGCCATATCGAGTTCTTTGAGCGTGTCGCGGGGCCCATCCCCAAGACAGTCAGTTGCCGCTTTAATCCGGGCGGCTTGTTCCAGCTCTCCAACGGCATCATGGACAACCCGGGCGACTCCAAGTACGGCATGACCACCGAGCAGCTCTTCGAGGCCTTTCGCACGCTCAAGGCCAAGGGCGCCGAGGACTTTGGCATCCACGCATTCCTTGCCAGCAACACCGTCACCAACGACTACTACCCCAAGCTCGCGCGCATCCTCTTTGAGCTTGCCGTGCGCCTGGAGCGCGAGACCGGCGCACACGTCGCCTTCATCAATCTATCCGGCGGCGTCGGCATCCCCTACCTGCCAGAGCAGCAGGCCAACGACATTCACGCCATCGGCGAGGGAGTGCACGCGGCATACGACGAGATCCTGGTTCCCGCCGACATGGGCGATGTGGCCATCTGCACCGAGATGGGCCGCTTTATGATGGGCCCCTACGGCTGCCTGGTCACCAAGGCCATCCACGAAAAGCAGATCTACAAGGACTATATCGGTGTCGACGCAAGCGCCGTCGATCTGATCCGCCCTGCCATGTATGGCGCCTACCACCACATTACAGTGATGGGCCAGCCGGGTGGCTCCGACAAGACCGCGGCGCCTGTCACAAACACGTACGACATTACGGGCAATCTGTGCGAGAACAATGACAAGTTCGCCATCGACCGCGAGCTACCGCAGATCGACATGGGTGATGTACTCGTGATCCACGATACCGGCGCGCATGGCTACTCCATGGGCTACAACTACAACGGACGCCTGCGCTCCGCCGAGGTGCTGCTGCGCCCCGACGGCTCGGCCGACCTCATCCGCCGCGCCGAGCGCCCGGGCGATTATTTTGCCACACTCGATGTGCTGCCGTGCGGCCGAGAGCTGCTGGCCAAGTCGCGCGCCGAAAGTGCTCGCCATCGCGCTCAGGACGAGCGCTTGGCCGTCGCCGCCCAATGGAATAAGCGCATCCAGATCGCGGAAGCGAAGGAGAAGAACATGGATATCCGCAACCTCGAGGGCTCAATCGTCGCCCTTGTTACGCCGTTTAAAAAGGACGGCAGCGTCGACTTTGACGCACTCGAGCGCCTTATCGATTTCCACCTGCAAAACGGCACCGACGCCATCCTTACCCTGGGCACCACCGGCGAGAGCGCCACAATGACCGATGACGAGGACAACTCCGTTGTCGCCGCCGTGGTCAAGCATGTTGCAGGACGCGTCCCCGTCATCGCCGGCTCGGGCTCCAACTCCACGCAAACCATGCTCACCAAGTCGCTCACTTACCAAGGCCTGGGCGCCGACGGTCTGCTGCTCATTACCCCCTACTACAACAAGTCCAATGAAGAGGGCATCTACCAGCACTTTAAGACCGTCGCCGATGCCGTGGACATCCCTTGCATCCTCTACAACATCCCCGGCCGCTGCGGCTGCGGCATCAGCGAGCGCAATGTGGAGCGCCTGGCCGCGCACCCCAATATCATGGGTATTAAGGAAGCCTCGGGCAACGTCGCCTATGCCGCCAAGATCGCACACCTGCTGTCCGACGACTTCCGCATGTACTCGGGCGAGGACGCACTCACCGTGCCGCTCATGAGCCTGGGCGCCTCGGGCACCATCAGCGTGTGGGCCGATGTTCAGCCGCAGCTCGTGCATGACATGTGCCGTGCCTATCTGGACGGCGACGTGGAGCGCGCCCGCGATATCCAGATTGCCGGTCAGCCGCTCATCAACGCCCTCTTTAGCGAGGTCAATCCCATCCCCGTTAAAGAAGCGCTCGCTCAGATGGGTATGATCGAGGCAAACTACCGCATGCCGCTGTGCCCCATGGCCAACGACACACGCGCTGCACTTACCGATGCTCTGAGGGGAGCTGGTCTGCTTGATTAAGACCGTCATTATGGGAACGGGCCGCATGGGCTCGCTCATCCGCACCACCGCCGAGGGCGTTGTCGACGCCGCCGGTCAGCCCGTTTTTGATATCGTCGCCCAGACCGGCTTCGACTTGTCCGAGCTCGAGAACGCCCCAGCAGCCGACGTCATCATCGACTTCTCGAACGTTGCGACCTTCAATGCTGTCGTCGCCTATGTCGAGCGCACGGGCGCGGCGTTGGTCTCGGGCACCACGGGCTACACGCCCGAGCAGATGGATCGCCTGCGCGAGCTGGGTCAGAACGCCCGCGTCATGCACTCCGGCAATTACTCCATCGGCATCGCGGCCCTGCGTCATCTGGTGGCACAGGCCACGCGTGAGCTGCCCGGCTTTGACTGCGAGATTGTCGAGACGCACCACAACCAAAAGGCCGACGCCCCCAGCGGCACCGCGAAGCTGCTGCTCGACGCCGTCGTCGAAGCCGAGCCCGAGGCAGGTTACCACCCCGTCTATGGCCGCGAGGGCATGTGCGGTGCACGCGACCCCAAGGAGATCGGCATGCACTCGCTGCGCGGTGGCACTGTCGCCGGCGTGCACGAGGTGAGTTTCTTTGGCCAGGACGAGGAGGTCACGCTCACACACCGTGCCACGAGCCGCCAGATCTTTGTCAACGGCGCCCTGGCCGCCGCCCAGAAGCTCATCACCCGCGACCCCGGCTTCTACACCTTCGACCAGGTCATGTTTGCCTAACCAGGTATCAACCGTATCCACGAAAAGGAGAAACAGCATATGAGTAACGCAGCCGAGATGGATGCACAGGAGATTATCAACTACATCGCCACCGCGCCCAAGAAAACGCCCGTCAAACTGTACGTGCGCGAAAAGCCGGGCATGAAGGTCCAGTGGGGCAATGCGCACGTCTACGGCGGTCGTCGCGGCAAGACCGTCTTTGGTGACTGGGATGAGCTTAAGACCATCCTGGTCGCCAATGCCGATTCCATCGACTACTACGACGTAGAGAACGACTGCCGCAACTCCGCCGTGCCCATGCTCGACCTCAAGGGCATCAACGCCCGCATCGAGCCGGGCGCAATCATCCGCGACCGCGTCGAGATCGGCGATCGCGCCGTCATCATGATGGGTGCCATCATCAACATCGGCTCCGTCATCGGCGAAGGCTCCATGATCGATATGGGCGCCGTGCTGGGCGGCCGCGCCACCGTGGGTAAGAACTGCCACATCGGTGCCGGCACCGTGTTGGCAGGCGTCGTAGAGCCCGCCAGCGCCACGCCCGTCATCATCGAGGACGATGTCATGATCGGCGCCAACGCCGTGGTCCTGGAGGGCGTGCACGTAGGCAAGGGCGCCGTCGTTGCCGCCGGCGCCGTGTGCGTCGAGGACGTCCCCGCCGGCGCCGTCGTGGCCGGTGTCCCCGCCCGCGTCATCAAGATGCGCGACGAGAAGACCGACAGCAAGACCGGCCTGGAAGAGGGCTTACGTCAACTTTAATAGTTACGCGGGTTTACCAACCCGCGTAACGGCTCGACGCTGCACCTTTGGTTCCGTCGTTCTAACGAACGACGGAACGGTCGACGCTACAAACGCCCCTAAGCGGCAATCTGACGTTCAATCGTCGGTCGCGTACCAAAGTACGCTTCCCTCCTCTTTCACGTCACCTTGCTCGCTTAGGGGCGCTTTCGCTGACTTATGCTCAGTCTGCAACTCAATTGAGCTCCAAGCAAAAAGGCCGAAGACCCAAAGGGCTTCGGCCTTCGCTTTCTCGCTGCAGGCGTAACGCAACTTATCGATTCTCGATGCTGCCGATGTTTTTGAGCTCGATGGAAATGAGGCCGTTGGGCTCGTTGACAAACTCGATGTACTCGGAGTTCGAACCCATCTCGGCCGGGAAGCTGATCTCGATGCCCGTATCGGTACGAATCTTATGATTGCGCACCGCCGCGCGCTCGACCTGTTTGCGCTCCACGGGAACGCGCTCGGGAACCTTCTCCTCGGTCAGTGCCGCGCGCACACTTTCCTTGATGACCGGCTCGTCCTCAAAGACCTCATCGACGATATCCCAGGGCGGAAGCTCCTCGTCATCCTCGACCTTCTCGGCCACAGCGGCTTTAACCTTGGCGAGCGCCACGGCCGTGTTGGCGCCGTGCTCCTCGGCGACTTCCTCAACCACACGCGTCACGGTGTCGATGACCTCCTTGCCCGATACGCCCGTGTCGCACTGCAGCAGGCCATCGGGGATAAGCATACGGTCCTCGCCGGCAATCTTGCGCTTCTTGTCCACGTAGCCGATCTCCATGGTGCTCGCGCGCACGATGGCATAGCTCGGCACCTTTTGCGAGGGATTCGGCAGAATGGCGTAGTGGCGCGCGATGTCGTTGCGCACCTCCCCCTCCTCGCGGCCCACTTCGTGCATAAAAGCCTGCTTGGAGCCCAGCAGCATCACGGCAAACCAGCGGGCATCCTCATCGTCGTCAAAATCGGCCACGAGCACGTCGGTGGACTCGGCTTTCTCGGCTTTGGTGAGCTCGGAGGAGATAAACTCCGCAATCTGCTGCGACAGGTCCACGAACTCGCGCTCGCCAAAGAAATAGCCCTTGAGCTCGCCGCCAAACGCAGAGTTCTCGGCAAACGCGGCGCGTTTATTGTCGGCCGAGGTACGTGCGCGGCGCAGATGCGTGGTCACGAAGTTGCGCACGGTACGGCTCTCGATATCGAGCTCGCGCTGGCTCATAACGTTGACGGCAGAGTCAAAGTCCAGGATATGCAGAATCGCATGATTGATTTTCATATACGGCATTCCGTTCTAGATTGAATTGAGCACGAACCAGTATAGCGGTCGAGCCCGCCCCAGGCGCATCGAAGATTGGTGCATCGGGGACAGGTTGCTTTGCACCAATGGCTAGCGCAGGAGCTCGGACTGCCATACCTCGAGCTGTTCTGCCAGGCTCTTACCACTAGAAGGCACGCTGAACTCGGGACGTTTGGGCAGCAGCGCACACTTAAGAATTGCCACGATGGTCTGCGAGACAAAGCGTCGCGTATCCTTGTCAAACCCTTGCGCAGCCTGGAGCATCACGGGCAGGCTCTCGCGCAGATTCCCAGCGATATCCGCAAACCGCTCAGCACCCGTAGCCTCAAACACGGAGAACAACGCATCTACAAAACGCTCGCGCTCGCTAGGCGAAACTGCAAGCAGCATCTCGCGAATGGAGCCATCAACGTATCGAGCACCGGCGGACAGGCGCTCACAGTACACGAAGTCGCGACCATCAACCACCCAGCTAAAGGGATTGTGCTGCAGCAGGCTGAACTCGGTGCTCTCAACGATGGCATAGTCCTCCTGCGTCTCGAACATCATGCCAAAGATCGACGACCGAGGTAGCGTCTTGTCGATTCGACCGGAAAGATCGGCAAAGGCGTTGCCGTTCAGAAACTCCTCGACGAAACCCGGACCATCATGGGAATACGCCTGTTCGATTCGCGCACGGGCGACATCGGAGCACATCGCCGCACCGTACACCGCAAGGTTTCCACCCTTGGAATGACCTCCGCACAAAAGCGGCCCGTCAATCGCATCCGCCGCCTCGTCCACATAACGCGCCGCGGATTCCTGGGCCGGCACAGGATACCGGAACGCCATGTTAAAGTCCTCTTTCCAGCCCACAATCGTGCTGTCGGTCCCCCGGAAGGAAAGATAGCTAAACCCCGCCGGAAACCGGAACGCCATGGCTGCAAACTGCTCTGTCGCCACCACATCGCTCACGGCACGATAGCCGCAAACGTGCACGCCACGGTAGCGAGGACTTGCTGCCACGGCCTCCAGCAAGGCCTTGCTCCCCTCCGGGTCCCACAAGTCGTCAATCATGTCCCGGTAGCACTCGGCACGCAGCAGCTCGCGTACGTCTAGGCCCTGCCAGTTCGTCAGCTCCGCCATATCACCCGGCAAACGCAAATAGGACAACCACGCAAAGACGAGGCTATCCACCGCGCAGAACGGCCGTTCCTCAAACGGGTCAAACGCCGTCTGGGCATAGGTCAAAAAATTAGGCGAATCCGACATGGCCCTCCCGTCAACTATGGTGCATTGGGGTCAGGTTACTTTGCACCAAAAAGGCGCCCGGGCCGTGTGGACCCGGACGCCTTCATTGTAGCTTTTCGCTCTAGCGAGCTTGATTTAGCAGGAGAAGTCGACGCTGTCGATGATATCCTTGAGGGCCTTGGCGGAGGCGGTGAGCTCATGTTGCTCGTCATCGTTCAGCGGCACGGGGACGCGACAGACGACGCCGTCGCGGCCAACGACCGTCGGCATGGAGATGGCAAGATCGGACAGGCCATACTCGCCCACCATGAGCGAGGAGACGGGCAGAACGGTCTGCTCATCGCGCATGACGGCGGTGCAGATGCGCTTGACGGCCATGGCGACGCCATAGTAGGTGGCGTGCTTCTTCTCGATGATGGTGTAGGCGGAGTTCTTGACGTCCTCGGCGATGCGCTTCTCGGCAGCCTCATGCTCCAGATGACCGTGAAGCTCGCAGAAAGTGTTCAGCGGCACGCCGGCAACCTGGGCGCTGGACCAAGCGACAAACTCAGAGTCGCCGTGCTCACCCATGACATAGGCCTGGACATCGCGCGGGTCAACCTCGACGTGGGCACCAAGCATCTGCTGCAGACGGCCAGTGTCGAGCACGGTGCCGGAGCCGATGACATGGCCCTCGGGCAGGCCGGACATCTTGATGGCGGCATAGGTCAGAACATCGACCGGGTTGGAGACAATGAGCAGAATGCCGTCGAAGCCAGACTTCTTAATTTCGGGAATGATGGACTTAAAGATGTTGACGTTCTTGTTGACCAGGTCCAGGCGAGTCTCACCGGGCTTCTGGGCAGCGCCAGCGGTGACGACGATCATGGCGGCGTCGGCGACATCGGAATAATCGCCGGCGTAGATCTTCATCGGCTCGGCAAACGTCATGCCGTGCGCGATATCCAGGGCCTCACCCTCGGCGCGGTTCTTGTCCACGTCGATGAGGACCATCTCGGAGAACAGACCACTCTGCATCAGCGCGAACGCCGAAGACGAACCAACGAAACCGCAGCCGACAATAGCGACCTTCTTCTCGTTAACCATTAGAAACTCCCATCTCTCTCCACAAACAAGCCGCCCGGGAACGACCCGAGCGGCTTGCCGTAATCCCAATACATCCAATCGGGACTTTGATTATGCTCCTATTCGCAGCCAAAAATCGACCGTTTACCGAAATTGTTTGCAGGATTCGTAAAATAACTGCACGAAATCGGTTTCGAGCTATTGACGAGCGGAATAGCTTTCTAATACAGGCCCGCCTCGCGAATGGCCTCGACAGCCAAAGCGATCTGATCGGGCGGCAGGACCAGCGCCATGCGCACATGCCCCTCACCCGAAGGACCAAAGCTCGCGCCCGGCGTCACCACAACGCCGGCCTTCTCCATAAGCTCCTCGCAAAACGCCATGGAATCGGTGCGACCACCGGGAAGCTTGGCCCACACAAACATAGAGCCATGCGCGTTGGGACGCTCCCAGCCCAAGCCCTCAAGACCGTCGCACAGGGCATCGCGGCGCTCCTGGTACTTCAGACGCTGCGCCTCGACCTCATCGCGCGGACCGTTCAGGCAGGCGATAGCAGCCTTCTGGATCGGGAAGAACATACCAAAGTCGATCTGGCCGCGCAGCTTGGCAAAGGCAGAGACCACGTCCTCGCGGCCGACCAAAAAGCCGATACGCGCACCGGTAACGTTAAACGACTTGGAAAGCGAGAAGAACTCCACGCCCACCTCAAGCGCACCAGGATACTGCAAGAAGCTTCCGCCCGGCTCGCCGTCGAACACGATGTCGGAGTACGCGTTGTCATGGACGATGAGCAGGTCGTGCTCGCGGGCGAAAGCGATGATCTCCTCGTAGACCTCGGGCGTGCCCACCGAGCCGACCGGGTTGGCGGGCAACGACACGATCATATACTTGGCACGATCGGCCACCTCGGGATCGATGCCCGCCACATAGGGCAGGTAATTATGCTCGGCGACCAACGGATAGTACTCGAGCTTGGCATCGGCAATCTTGGCGCCCGCCTCAAAGACCGGGTAGCACGGATCGGGAACCAAAATGGTGTCACCCGGATCGAGCAGGGCCAGGCCCAAATGGCCCACGCCCTCCTGCGTGCCGTTGCACGACTGCACCATAGACGGCGTAATGCCCGAAACGCCAAAGCGGCGCTCATAGTAATCGCACACGGCTTGCTTGAGTTCGGGCAGGTCGCGCAGGGCATACTTCCACATCTCGGGGTCCTGGGCCGCTTGCGTGAGCGCCTCGACCACGTGGTCGTACGGCTTAAAGTCGGGCGTGCCCACGCTCATGTTGTAAATGGTCTTGCCCTGAGCCTTCAGCGCAAGCAGTTTGTTGTTGAGCGAGGCGAAGACCTCCGCGCCAAAGCGGTCGAGACGCTGCGATGCCTGCATGGTGCCACCTTTCGATATGAAAAACGCGGCGCTCCGACAAGAGCGCCGCGCGATACGGGCCATCAGATTGCAAAAGTGTAACGCTTGCACCCGCTGTTTTGGTTCAATTTGGCAACCTTAGTCCATCGGATTGAGCGCGTCAATCTGGGCGAGCCACAGGCGCGAGCTGGCGTCACTCGGCATGCGCCAATCGCCGCGCGGGCTGAGCGTGACCGAGCCCACCTTGGGGCCATCGGGCAGGCAGCTGCGCTTAAACTGCTGGGCAAAGAAGCGACGGTAGAACGTGCGTAGCCACGTGTGAATGGTCTTGACGTCGTAGACGCCCTCGAAGCTCTTGAGCGCCATGCGGTAGATCTTGCCCGGCTCAAAGCCAAAACGCAGCAGGTAGTAGAGGAAGTAGTCGTGCAGCTCGTACGGGCCCACCAGGTCCTCAGTCTTCTGCGCAATCTCGCCGTCGCCCGTGGGCGGCAGGAGCTCGGGGGACACCGGCGTATCGAGGATATCGAGCAAGACCTCGGCAATACGCCCGCCAAAGACATCGGCCGCATAGCGCACCAGATGGCGCACAAGCGTCTTGGGCACGCTCGCGTTGACGGCGTACATGCTCATGTGGTCGCCGTTATAGGTAGCCCAGCCGAGCGCCAGCTCCGACAGGTCGCCCGTGCCGATGACAAAACCGCCAGCCTGGTTGGCCAGATCCATCAGAATCTGCGTACGCTCGCGGGCCTGGCTGTTCTCGTAGGTCACGTCCTGCACGGTCGGATCGTGCTCAATGTCCTTGAAGTGCTGCTCCACAGCCGCGTGGATCGAAACCTCGCGGAAGCTCACGCCCAGGTCGCGAGCGAGCGACTCGGCATTCGACTTAGTGCGATGCGTCGTGCCAAAGCCAGGCATGGAAACCGCCGTGATACCCGTGCGCGGCAGCCCCAGCGCATCGAAGGCACGCACGGTCACAAGCAGCGCCAGCGTGGAGTCCAGACCGCCTGAAAGACCGATGACAGCCGCCTTGGTACCCGTATGGGCAAGACGGGTCTTGAGGCCCGCGGTCTGCAGGTCGAGGATGGTCTCGCAACGCTCGGCCAGGTCACCATGGTCGGCCGGTACAAAGGGCGCGCGCGGGAAAACGCGGTCGATATCGCAGGCATCGCGCAGGACAGGCTCTTCGGCCAACACGCCCTCAAACGAAAACTCAACGGCCGTGGCCTCCGGCGCATCGTCCGCGCGCGTCCACGTCGTCGAACGACGGCGCTCGGCAACTAGGCGGTCAAGATCGACGTCGGCGATGGCCATGTCGCAGGTAAGCAGCTTGGTCGCGGCGAGCTTGGAGCCGTTTTCGTAGACGAGGTTCTCGCCCGCAAAGACCATATCGGTCGTGGACTCGCCCTCGCTCGCGTCTGCATACGCATAGGCACAGTACAGGCGCGCACTCTGATTGGAGATGAGGCTGCGGCGATAGTCTGCCTTACCGATAATCTCGTCCGAAGCCGACGGGTTGAGAATCACCGTCGCACCGGCAAGCGCCATCTCGGTCGAAGGGGGCGCCGGCACCCACAGGTCCTCGCAGACCTCAACGCCCAGCACCAGGTCCTCGGCGCCCTCGTCACAGCAACGGTAGACAAGCCCCGAACCCAGCGGGACCGGACCCTGACCGGCAAATTCAACCCACACGGGATCCGCAGGCGCCGGAGCAAACCAGCGGCGCTCATAAAACTCACCGTAGTTGGGCAAATATTTCTTAGCCGTAAGGCCCAAAAGCTCGCCCGCACAGCACACGGCCGCGCAGTTGTAGATGTTTTCGGCCACCGCAACGGGAAGGCCGACGGTAAAGACGATCGGCAGCTCACGGGTTTCATCGAGGATAAACTCAAGCGCCGCCTCGCAGGCATGCAGCAGTGTGCGGTTATGGAACAGGTCGGCCGCGGTATAGCCGGTCAGGTTAAGCTCGGGCAGCGCCAGCGCGCGAACGCCGCGCTCGGTAGCCTCGCGAACAGCCGCCAGCGCAACCTCGGCATTGCCCTCGACATCGGCCACGCGAATCCACGGCGACGCCGCCGCCACACGCAAAAAGCCATCGTTCTTATTAGCCGAAACGCAGCATTGCCTTGTTGATCTGGACACTGGAGGCCCCTTCTACCCTGAGATTCAGTCTAACGGACGTTCACATATCTCTAACTAGCCAAAGCAACCTCTCAGTTTACTGAGACGCCAACCTGTGCTAAGAGCATGTATTCCAAAAATATCTTTAATTAAAAAAGGAGAAATCGATAATCGACTTCTCCTTTAAGCGAGGCAAGTTAATTCCGAAACTAATGGCAGAATTTATCCATGTAGTCCTCAAAGTCGAACACTTCTACCACGACGCCCTCTTCCTGAGACTCTTTCAGTTGCTCCAAGAGATCTTTGTTAATAACGTCCATGCAGAAACCTCCTCTATCTAATCAATTGTAGTATATCTGCTTTCATGCAATTATCAACCAACTTGTTTAATTGCTCCTCGTTTGTCGATAGTCCCTCTTTTTTCAAAATGTCGCGCACCTCGTTCTTAGTAATCGGCTTTTCAAACAACGAAAGCAAAGCGAACGAAAAATCATTAACCGCACACATTCTATGGGTGGCACAACTCAGCAGTACTCTTAACCCCTCTTTTGAGCGTCCGACTTCTTTAACAAACGAACTTTTAACCAATTGAAAACCGTTATCGTGCATTACATAATCGGCATCGATATTTGTATTCAGCAATCCATAATGCAACAGTTCTTCTATCGCCCTTGTCAGCTCGAGGTCGCCCTGATCAAGAATAAGAGAAATGCTACAATCGGCCTCCAATAAACGGGCCAACTTAAGGTATACCAACTGGGAAACAGCATAGACATGATGGTATTCAGAATTATAGAAGTAGGCAAATGGCTCAACGAGCACGACAGAGGTCTTGGAATCCAGCCAGATTCGATCAGCTGGATTTAGACTAGTTAGCCGTCGCTTTACTTTGGTCAAATGTCCCTTATACCTGACAGCGTGAATAGAATCTAGGATCCAGGTCACCTCTGAAATATGAAGCCGCTGGGGCAAGTCAATTGTGTCGCTACCGTTTATGACCTCTTGCATATAAAAATCAATATGATGCTCATCAGATAAGGATTTTGCTTCATTTAAAGTTAAACCAGTGCCTGAAACATAATCCACTTCGAGGCGCAAATCCTCATATTGGGACTTCGGCATTACAGAGACACCATACTTATCGGGATGATTCCAAACATCCGACCCCATAACGAGACCAAAATTCGTAAATCCTCTCGTGGAATATGGAACACCACATACCTGTTTTGAATAATTCAAAACATTCTCTGTATAAGCTAAGGTGTTCAGAGCCTCTTCTTTAGTTTCGGTCGGAAAGCCAATCATAAAAAATAGATGAACAGGAATACCCGCATTGAGACAATCATGGACATTGCGATCAATCCAATCAACTCTCGTGTTCTTCTTCATTAGATCAAGAACTCTTTGGTTGTATGACTCGAGGCCAAACTGAATCTGCCTACATCCACTTTGGTATATCTTGTTAAAAACTTCTGTACTTAGGGTTGGAGAGAACCTCGTTTCTCCATGCCAGAAAAACGTTTTTCCCGATGCGTTTATTTCATCCGCGAGTTGCTCCATTCTTTTGCCTTCGAATGTTTCATCCACAAAAGAGAAAACTCTCGTGCCGTATTTTTCATTTAACCGACACATTATTTCAAATACTCTCGATATAGGCATCTTTCGGTAACAACCACCGGTAGCACCGGGAATGGTGCAGAAGGCGCAATGATTAAAACACTGCCTAGAGGAATAAACCGGCAATATTAACTCAGGCATGAAGTATTTAGAAAGGGCGAAGCCATCGAAATCGGGAACTGTATCGTTGATAAATGTTTGCTCAATCCGATGGTTTTTATATATCTTTCCACCTTTAGCATGGCAAAGGTTTGGAACACAGTCGAGATTGTCATCACCAGAGTCAAGAGCCTCAAGAAGACGTGCAAGCGGCTCTTCGCCGTCATACATCATTATCGAATCAATGTATTCAAAAAAGGGATGCCATTCTTTCATGCAGTCATCTGCTAAACGAGTAATGTAATTGCCGCCCAATGAGACGTGTTTAACAGATGGACATTCTTCCTTAATCAGTTTCGCTAACGTAACTGCAGAAATCAATTGGAAACAGCCGCTCACCGAAATCCCAATAAACTCGAATTTTTCCCTCTGAATACGCTTAAGAAAGGCAGTTTCATAGAAGGAAATAAACGGATTATGCAAGGTATCCGCAAGCGATTTCATTATTTCTGGTGTCGAATAATAATCATAGGGCAGATCTATGGAGTTGAACGTGTATTTAACTCCATATGAGACGTGATTTATGATATAGAGTGCATTTCTAAAAATGTTTTCAGCATATTGTCTTTCTTTTAGATTAAAGTATCTCTTCGATCTGAAAATATCTTTTGCCTCGTCAACATTAAGTGCCGACTTTTGTATCAACTCGATTGTTAATTGAACATTCGAACTAAACGAATCCTTTGATTCCCGATACCTTTTACAGCACTCTTCGACATGTCTAAAAGATAGGAGGTCATCGTAAAATTCCACGTTTAAGTCAACAATGTCAACTTTGTATTGTTCAACCTCTTGAAGATATGACTTCAAAACAGGCAAGGCAAGATACGGCCCCACTGGACTCCATCCTGGGGGAAATACTAAAAGCGTTTTAGGCATATCAACGTCACATCTTTCGCAAATAATTCAATTGAAACACAACTACCATCATAATTGAAAATACACCAAGTCCTGTAACGAGAATTGAGAACATCGCGATGCTCGTGAACAGCGAAACAAGAAGTGTTGAAATAACAACAGCAACCGATTGCAAAGACTCCCTAATTGAAAACAGGCTTATCGATTCAGATCCGTCTCTCGCCAAATCCTGCAGCGATGTTATGAGAAGCACATCTTGAATGGCGTTTCCGGCACCGACGATAAAAAGGAAAATAAACGATATCCCAGACGCATAGCGATAGCCAAACGCCAGATACGCACCGAGCGCAAGATACGTCACAAAACAATATGATTTAACGCAATCGGAACCACTGATTAAACGACCATATATTGTATTTCCGAACAACAGTCCGATTGTAAGACTACTCTGAAGGAATCCGTATTGTATCGATGACGAGTCAAATTGCAATTGCGCTATAGCTGGCAAAAGAGAATTCAGAGAGCCGAATGCCACGCCACTAGAAATATCGATTAATAGGAAACCAATTGCCAAGTGCTTCGCGCTAAGATCACTAAATGCAGTCCTGTTTTTTTCATTTTTGCTTATTCCCTCTTTATCATTAACCTCGATAACCGACGGAACATCTCGCAGCAACCAGAACGACGCGGCAAAAGAAAGCGCGTCTAATGCAAGAACAGCCTCCGCCCCAAATTGAGCGACAACAAAACCGCCGGCAACTGGCCCCAGAACCATCATCAAATTCTGCAGGAACCCAAACGAATTATTAATTACGTCGCGATTGATACTATTCGTATTGGCTCTTAACAACGAGTAAAAGCAGGGCATTTCTACCGTTCGGCAAAGCGATACCGCGCACGTAATAGCAAACATACTCCATTTACTATCAACAAAAATATAGCAAACGAATAATCCCGCGCGAATTAAGTCTGCCAATCTCATGGCCTGCAGTGTCCCGATACCCATCTTCTGAGGCAGCTGCGCGAGCGCAACTGAAAACAGAGAGGGGGCAAATCTGCAGCAGACCATCAAAGCAGTTGCAGAAACATCGTGAGTTACCTCGTAAATCAGCATTGGCAAAGCAATATTCGCACACCAATTGCCTATTTCGCTTATCCCTCTAGCAATATATAGGACCCGAACCGGACGGCTAGCTCTCAATACCGTGAACATCACGATTAACCTCGTATTTCAGGCCTCGTTCATCCCTTAATAGGAATCCATAATCAACCAAGTACCGCCTCAACACGGCATAATCAGGATAGAGCTGTGACAGCACACGATTAACCTGAAGCTCCGTATAACTTGTATTTAATTCAAAGAAAGAGACGGCCCATAGCAGCATGATTCTTTTATAGCTTTCCTTTTTTGGAATTGAAACCAGCTCGCCATTCTTGAGAAATCGTTTTTTAAAGTCTATTAGCTCATCCATTCACATCCTCCATTTCATACGCATCTAATACTAAAAATGCATACGCTTTAGGTCATCGCATTCAGCTTCTTTATTCGAACTAAACTCGAACTAATCTAAATTATTTGCTCAGACACTCTTCGAAAGCTCGTTTTTCACTCTGAGTAAAATGCCCTTCCCAGTCAGTCCACGAACAGGAAGGCAACTCACAACGAGCGGAGTCGAAGCCCTCTGCCGTCGGTCGCTCAAAATGCACGATAACCTTTTCAATATCGCCATCTGTAATCAGGTCAGAATGAATGACCTCGGTTCCATCTTCGAATGTCATATACGGGTACATCACGTAAACCACCTCGCAAACATAAATCCAGTTTAGCATCAAGCTATTGCACCAAAGACAGCAGGCCCCCTTGATGAGTTGATGGTATCTGTTAAATGTCACGTATGATTCACATCTGGTGGGTACCCTGATGGCTACACGAAACGAAGCAGATTTACACCGGGAGGACCCCGTATGACAACCAAGTACACCGACGCGCCGCGCACGCGCGTCATAACGCCGGCATCGCTCAACAACGGCGTGCACGAGAACCATTCCATCGGACAGACCATGGCCATCGCGCCCAAAAAGGGCCTGTTCGATGACATTTCCATTCCCCAGATCATCGCCGGCGCCGCAGCTGCCGCCACGAGCGTGGCGCTTGCCTCCAAGATTGGTATCGCTGGTTCAGTAATTGGTGCCGCCGTGAGCTCGGTCATCACCGTTGTGTCCTCGCAGGTCTACCGCCACTTTATCTCTGCCAGCGCCGAAGCCCTCAAAGGTACGCACGCCGCCGTCGACTACCCCGCCGGCGCCTATGAGCCCGTTGAGCTTAATGCCGAGGAGCACCTGGGCGGCGCCGCGACTACGCAGGAGATGCGTCAGGTCGCGGGACGCGCGACCACGGCGCGCGTCGCCCCCAACAGCCTGCGCGCCAAGGCGGCGGAAGAGCGCAGCCAGACGCAAAAGAAGGTCATCATCTTCTCGATCGCCATCGCCATCGTCGCGGTTATCGCCTGCGCCGGCGCCATCCTTATAACCACCGCCGGTGAGGGTCTGGGCGAGCGCCCCGAGCCAATCCTTTCGTCGCGCACGACCGAGCAAGACGCGGACAGCGCCGGCCAATCGCAAAGCCAGCAGAACGACTCACAGGCCAACTCCGCACCCACCGATTCTTCCTCGACCACCCCTGATCAGTCGCAAGGCACCGATTCCTCTTCGAACAGCGGCGGCACACAATCCGGAACGACCGACTCCAGCCAAACGACCGACGGCTCTCAGCAGAGCACGGGTGACCAGACGAGCGGCAATGCATCGGGCACGGGCTCAACCGACAACAGCAACACAAACAGCTCGAGCGGAACCGCATCCGGCACGGCATCCGACAGCTCGAGCCAAGGCACGACATCGGGCAACTAAGCACGATCGCCTCTCACAGATAACCGACCTGTATAACGGGCGCGAACCGGCAACGGTCGCGCCCGTTTGCTTTGGGCGCCGAGGTGGCAAGCCCTGCGCGATGGTAAGATGCTTTGGTGTGTAAAGAGGAGATTTGCCATGAGCAAGACAATAGTTAAGCCCACGCTATCGCTGGGCAACCACATCTATCTGTATCGCCTGCTGCGCGATGCGATTGGATGCGGCAAGCAAACGTTTATGACACAGGTCGAGGAGACACTCGCCGCTGGCGATATGACCGCTTATGACCTGGGCTTCGAGTCCACGCGCGAGCTGCTCGAGGAACTCGACGACTGCATTAAGCTGACCGTCTTTAAGGGCGGACGTCTGTATGCCACCGTCATCGCCAATGAGGCCTGGGATGCTGCCCTTGCCAAGGGCGAGGACAAGCCCAAGGCCGCCAAGGGCGCCAAGCAGTCCTACAAAAAGAAAAAGCGCGGCGAGAAGGACCTGAAGGCCGTGCGTCCCAAGCACGTTAAGCGTCCCGAGCCCGAGTCCGTGGCCGAAGTCGCTCCGGAGCCCGAGCCCGAGGTAGAGGCTGAAGTCACTGCTGAAGTAACGGCAGAGGTCGAAACTGAAATCGCTGCCACGACCGAGCCCGAAGTCATGGCTGAGCAGGAAGCCGCCGTTGAGCTCAACGAGGTTCCCAAGTCAAAAGCCGAAGAAACCGCCGGCCAACCCGAGACGCCTGCGTTCCAAAACAGCGATGTCTTTGGCGACAACGCCGAGGACGACCAGTCCGACGAGCCCGCGAATCAAGACGCTACCGAGGCGACGCCGGAACCCGAGACGCCGCAGCCCGCCATCTCGCTCACGGTTGTCTATGACCCCGAGAACGCCAACGCCGGCATCACCACCATGGTATCCACGCCGGTCGAGGCCAAGCCGAACGTCGAGGCAGAGGACACGCTGCAGGCGGTGCCAAAACCGGGACCGAAGACACGTCCATCTCCGTGGAACCGACAGATTCCATAGCTAAGCCAGAAGCGGCATCTGAGTCTGCACCTGTCATTGAGTCCGCATCCGCACCCGCCTGTGACCAGGCTCCCACACCTGCACCGACTCCGGTCCCCAATTCAGCACCGGCCCCCGCTCCCGCAGCACCGACCATCCCCGGGGACTTCCCCATCGATTTCGCGACCGAGGTCTTCTGCCCTAGTCCGCTGCTGCACCAGCTGTCGACTTATCTCCCCTACGGCGCCGACACCCTCGGCATCGTCGGCGAGTACTACTGGATCGCTCGCGAGCGCGGTACCATCGAGGCTGGCCGTAACCGCGCGAGCTTCCCCCTGCGCTACACACAGGCCGGCAAACGCCACGAAGTCACCGTACGCATTCGCCGCAACACCACCGGCGGCCTCGGAGCCACCTGGGCCATCGACAAGGTCGAAGCCCCGGTCGAGTAAAAAACGGCCTCGGATAGCCAATTGACCATCCGAGGCCGTTTGAATTCAGGCCTTTTAGTTGTCATCGGCGCATATAGACACCAGAGAAGCAAGCTCATCCTCAAGTTGCGGAGCAAAGTATCTAAAAGAAACCTGCGCTCCAGTCGGTATCGACTCAATCATATTCGCAGCATTATCTGAAACTCGGTACGATGCAGTTTCACCTGTCTTCAAATCCTCTATTGAGCAGACAGCGTCTTCAGCATCAATCGACCTAAGCACGCCTTCTCCTTGTAACATCACATCGGCATGCCCGCCAGCTATTTCTAATGAACCTGAGTCTGTCGCAGTCACTTCTCCGGAACCTCCGCGCGATATCTCTTCCTTTGTTGAACAGCCCACCAATGAAGCCATCAGCACCAAAGACAGAGCTAGACGAATCGCCCTACTTCGAAAAAGTCGTTCCATAAGTCCACGCATAATAGCTCTGATCATACTTCAGGAAGGATAAAGATGAATTCCAGCCGTCCGCTATGCCAATCATCTGCCTTGTCTCTCCAGTTTTCTTACCAGTAAGTGTGGCGTAAGCCTCCGCTGTTACAGAATGGGCTGATCCGTTGTACAAACTCGCATGTAAAACATTCGGTCTATTAGAGTTAATCTCATTTTGAATGCTCGCGATAGCCGGAGAGGAGACAGTGCGGGCGATAAGAGTACTTCCTCTGCTTGCGCAGTAATTTGTAAACCCCGTTGCACAGGTTGATATCGGCGTTCCGCCCAAAACAACGCCGGGAACAGTCTGTTCTTCATCGGAAAGAGCATGGGTATTGGTGTAATTCCATATCTGCATATATTGCGAAGGGTCGCTATATAAATTGGCAATGCCATACAGTTCCGCAACGTTCGAAAAAGCTGTCACCATACAAGCATAGTGGGCAGTAAGCCTCTTAATCTCGCTTTCATCATATGACATAAACTGAGAAATGGAACGAAATCCAGATACTGTGTAATCCTGCATTTGAGTTGCGTAAATTACGACATCGTTCCAGCTTGAAGGTTTATTCGATAAAACGACAGGCCGTCCTTCTATGGAAACAGCCGGGATTGTTCTTCCGCAATTTGTTGTTATTGAACCGTCCAAAGATTGCACACCGAATTCGAATGGATTGATCATTACGACTGGGTTATTGAAAGAATAAGACTCAACACCAAGATCTCCTCCCCGATCCATAGGGCTGACTAAGCCGTCTCCAAAACGATATCCCGTAAGTATTTCATCATCTGAAGCATCTAAAACCAAATAGCCCGCGGCTCTATTGAATGTCACAACCGGAACAATGTAGCCAAGCGGGGACCCATCAACGTCTACAAAAGGAATAGGGTCAGAGGGCGTATACGAAGAGCCGAGGAGTCCCTTTATATATTTATCGGCAAGCTCTTGCGCAATTTCTGAAGTAAATTGTATCTGCTCACCATCAATATTGCCCGTCGAAGCAAAAACCTCTTTCGGACGTGCGGCTAAGGCGACAATTGAAGACGCGACAAGTTGCAGAAAACGACGACGCGAAAGCATATGTTCTTCTTTCTAGAGGAGCGACTTATAAGATACTCCTATTCTATAACCTTTTTTGTAACGTTACAGCACTGGTTATATTTCAATTCGATTTGCTTATGTCCTTGTAGCCCAATACGTCTTTACGTTTTAAACGGAATTAGAAAATCACTCATAGCAAAAACGGGCTTTAATCCCAAAGAGATGACTTTGATTATGAATCAAACCAGCAGCCAGGGCATAGCTGCAGTGCAATTGCTACAAGAAAGGCCGCCCTTGCTGGCGGCCTTTCTACTTGCTACTAATCGCGCGTCAGCTTGCGGTGAATACGATGCGGCTGGGCTGCGTCCTCGCCCAGGCGCTCGATACGGTTGGCCTGATAGGCCTCGAAGTTGCCCTCGAACCAATACCAGTTGCCCGGATTCTCGTCGGTGCCCTCCCACGCCAGGATGTGCGTGGCGACGCGGTCCAGGAACATACGGTCGTGGCTAATGACCACCGAGCAGCCCGGGAACTCGAGCAGCGCCGCTTCAAGCGAGGACAGCGTCTCGACGTCGAGGTCGTTCGTGGGCTCGTCGAGGAGCAGCAGGTTGCCGCCCTGCTTGAGCGTAAGCGCCAAGTTCAGACGGTTGCGCTCGCCACCGGAGAGTACGCCAGCGCGCTTCTGCTGGTCCTGGCCCTTAAAGCCAAAGCTCGCCACATAAGCGCGGCTCGGAACCTCGGTCTCGCCGACCATCATGTGGTCCAGGCCATCCGAGACGACCTCCCACAGGTTCTTGTCGGGGTCGATGCCGGAACGGTTCTGGTCGACGTAAGAAATCTTGACGGTCTCGCCCACCTCGAGCTCGCCCGAAGTCAGCGGCTCCAGGCCCACAATCGTCTTGAACAGCGTGGTCTTACCGACACCGTTGGGGCCGATAACGCCCACAATGCCGTTGCGCGGCAGGGTGAACGAAAGGTCATCGATGAGCACGCGGCCATCGAACTCCTTGTGCAGGTGATGGGCCTCGAGCACCTTGTTGCCCAGACGCGGGCCCACAGGGATGCGGATGTCGGTCCAGTCGAGCTTCTGGCTTGCGCGGGCCTCGGCCTCCATCTCCTCGTAGCGAGCCAGACGGGCCTTGTTCTTGGCCTGGCGAGCCTTGGGCGAGCTGCGTACCCACTCGAGCTCGGCCTCCATGCGCTTGGCGAGCTTGGCATCGCGGTTGCCCTGCGCCTCAATACGCGCGGCCTTGGTCTCCAGATACGTGGAGTAGTTGCCCTTGTAGGGATAAAGGTGGCCGCGGTCGACCTCGCAGATCCACTCGGCAACGTTATCCAGGAAGTAGCGATCGTGCGTGACGGCAAGCACCGCGCCCTGGTAGTTGTGCAGGAAGTGCTCGAGCCACAGGATCGACTCGGCGTCCAAGTGGTTGGTGGGCTCGTCGAGCAGCAGCAGGTCGGGAGCCTCGAGCAGCAGTTTGCACAGCGCCACGCGACGACGCTCGCCGCCGGAGAGCACGTTAACCGGCATGTCGGAATCGGGCAGCTGCAAGGCGTCCATGGCCTGGCCGAGCTTGGAATCGATATCCCAGCCGTCGGCGGTATCAATCTCGTCCTGGAGCTTGCCCATCTCGGCCATGAGGGCGTCCATGTCGCAATCCGGGTCGCACATCTCCTCGCCGATCTTATTGAAGCGATCGACCTTGGCGATCATATCGCCAAACGCCATGCGCACGTTCTCGATAACGGTCTTGTCGTCGTCGAGCGGCGGTTCCTGCTGCAGGATACCCACGGTGTAGCCGGGGGTGAGCCTGGCATCGCCGTTTGAGACCTCCTCGATACCGGCCATGATCTTGAGCAGGGTCGACTTGCCCATGCCGTTGGGGCCCACGACACCGATCTTGGCACCGGGGTAGAAGCTCAGGGTCACGTCGTCAAGGATTACCTTGTCGCCATGGGCCTTGCGAGCCTGATACATCTGGTAGATAAACTCCGCCATTTGCCTGTTTTATCCTTTCTACCTGCTGTTTCCCTATTCTTGTTTCGCTTTAGTGGAAACGAAATGAGGAAATCAGCTCTGAAACTTAACGAAAAAGGGGCATGGTTGCCCACGCCCCTAATACTACCTGGGAAAAGTCCCCCAGAACACACTATGAACTGCGTACGCTAGTTTTCCGCAACCTTAGCGAACGGCTCGCTGCGATTTACGCCACAGCAGATACGAGTAGACGTAGACGGCTCCGACCGAACCAAACGCCAGCACCGCAATCACCGCGGCGACGAATTCACTCGAAAGCACGCTACCCGCCACGCCCATCACAATCAAACCAACACCCAGCACCATAAAGCAAGCACCGCCAAAGCGCTGTGTGCGGCGCCAGTTCTCGGGATCGGCAAGCGCCCAGGGCGTCTTGATACCGAGCGTATAGTTCTGCTTCACACGCGGCAAGTAGTTGCCTACGCCGATGAACAGCAAACCGATGGCACCGGAAATCAGCACGTTGACCGAACCGACCGCCGGCACCACGCCCCAGACCGTAAGCTCACCCAACCAGCTTATGGCACACATGAACAAGGTGAAGGCGATTACGAAGCCCTGATAGAACTTGCCCGAGGTTCGATATGCCTCACCTTTGGGGTCAATGCGTGGCACCACGTAGAACATTGCAAGAAGTGCCAGAGGCAGCACGCCGAGCGCGGAGGCCATCCAGCTAGGGCCCCAACCGTCGACGGCGCCGTTCGCTCCCCAGTGCGTGGGAATCTGTGCAGGCAAGCTCGGCATCACCATAAGGTGCGCCGCGACATTAATAGCGCAGACCACAACAAGCATGGCCCATACACGCGGCGATACCCCCGTGGCGTGAATGCCCTTGTTTTCGTTATTCATCCTCATCACCTTCAGTGTCTGTAAAGCCCATAAACCAGCCAATCAAGTCCTGCATGACGGTGGTGTTTAAGCTGTAAACGATGTTTTGGCCATGGCGCTCGTCGGTCACCAACCCGGCGTTTTTGAGCGTCGCCAAATGATGGCTGAGCGACGGCTTGCTGATGTCAAAATGCTCGGCAAGCTCCCCGGCCGTACAATTGCCCTCGCGCAGCAACTCCAAAATGCGCCGTCGCGTTGGATCGGCAAGCGCCTTAAAACCCTCTCCCGGCATAGGACCTCCTCTCACTATCTCTCACGACGCGCACAGTATACTCGTTATTTAGATGTTTGTCTAATTATCTAATTTGATACTACGTATAGAACATTCGTTCGTTTTTAGATACAATGGGCCAAGAAGCAGATGGGTCAGCTCCCTCTTACCAAGAAGGAGATGGACTATGAGTATTGACGATGTCCTGACGTTGTTATTGCTTGTAATCGCGGCCGTGGAGCTCGGCATCCACATTGGAGGTCGAATGAAATAGCCGCCCCCGCGTAATGCGAAGACGGCCACTTCTCACGCCATAAACGTGTTTCGGAGTTGGCTAACCCGCGGCAACGGGTGCCATCTGCTTCATCTTATGCGAATCCCGATCTCATTTCAACAAGCCCCTAGGGCTCAAATGGAATCGTGATAATCCCTATAATGGCGATAGCCCAAACACGATCCGCTTCCCCATCGGAGGACATCTATGACCGAAACCGCAGCCGCAGCTCCCGTCGAGACACGCGACACCAAGCTCGAGATCATCATGGGCCGCGAGGCACTCGACAAGCTCGCCAACGCCACGGTGCTGATACTCGGCTGCGGAGGCGTGGGCTCTAGCTGCTGCGAGGCACTTGCCCGCGGCGGCATCGGGCATTTTGTGATTCTGGACAAGGACACCATCGCGCCCAGCAATATCAATCGCCAGGCCATCGCCTTTCACAGCACCGTCGGCAAGCGAAAGGTCGATGTTATGGAAGCCATGATCCACGATATCAATCCCGCCACCACCGTCATCAAGCGAACTGAATATCTGCTGAGCGACAACATCGATGATTTCTTCGCGAGCGTTTTGGAGCAGACGGGCGGCAAGCTCAACTACGTCGTCGACGCCATCGACACCATCTCGGCCAAGCTCACCATTGCCAAATATGCTCAGGACCATGACATCCGTTTGGTTAGCTCCATGGGCGGGGCCAACAAACTCCATCCCGAGTGCCTCCGCTTTGCCGACATCTTCGATACGGTACGTGACCCCATGAGCCGCATTATGCGCAAAGAATGCAAGAAGCGCGGAATCAAGCGCCTACACGTACTGTTTAGCTGCGAGGAATCGGTTAAGACACAGCCCCGCGACCCTTCCAACATCCACGAGCGCACCGAGCTGGGAACCGCGAGCTTTATGCCGCCCATCATGGGCCAGATGATCGCTGGCGAGGTTATCCGCCAGATCAGCGGGCGCGGCACCGAACGTGTACGCTCCGATGGCCAGCGCCTGGACTAGCAGGATGTCCTGCGATGGAACCGCGATTCTTTGACACGCATTGTCATCTTGATTTGATGCTCAGCCCCGATGCTGCAGCCAGCGAGTCGGCGGCGTTGGGTCTGGGGCTCTTTGACTGCGGGGTCGACCCACGCGACTTCGCGGCAGCAAAAAAGCGGGCCAGCCGCCACCCAAACATTATCGCGGGCGCCGGCCTCCATCCCTGGTGGCTCGCCGACGGCCGCTGCGGTCCTGCCGAAGTCAATCTGCTTTGCGAAGTTGCTGCCCAAGAGCGCTATATAGGCGAAGTCGGACTCGACTTTTCCGCGCGCTTTGCTGGAAGTGAGCTGCTACAAATACAGGCACTTAACCGGCTCTGCGATACACTCGTGCAGCATCCTCTTACCGGGCGCGTGATATCAATTCACGCCGTTCGTTCAGCGGGAGCCGTACTGGACGTCCTCGAATCGCATGGACTACTCATCCCAAACTCCGACTCCCCCGTTATCATCTTCCACTGGTTTAGCGGCACTTCGGACGAACTCGTCCGCGCGCGTAATGCGAGCTGTAATTTTTCCGTCAACGAACGCATGCTTGCGTCTAAACGTGGACGTGAATATGCCCGACAGATTCCACTCGACCGTCTACTGCTCGAGACCGATGCGCCGGCCGAGCCAAACACAGAAACAAGCGCGCAGTCGCTCATCAGATCGCTCACAAGGACCTCGGAACACATCGCCTCACTCAAAAACTGTGACATAAAGCGCATCGAATCGGCAGTTTTAGCAAATGCGCACTCTGTATTTGACCTTCGCTAACCCCTGTGGGCAAAAAATGCCAAGGGACATGCGAATCACACAACGCAGTCCCTATTGGAAGGCAGTACAATTCGGCAGCATTACACCAATTCGTGCATGAGATCACAGTTGCGTGCATACAATTCGTCAAAGATATGACGACGCGACGCATATAACTCGTGGGCAGCCATATCGGGCACGATTGTTTGCGCAACGCCAAGGACTTGGGCGAGTTCATCCCATGATGCATAGGCGCCACCTGCGAGAGCTGCCATGATGGCATCACCGAAGCATGCGCCCACCGTAACCTTGGCAACCGAGACCTCGCGCCCGCATACGTCGGCGATAGCCTGCATCCAAACTGGATTCTTGGTTCCACCTCCGACAAGCATAATGCGCCCAATTGGCAGTCCATGCTCTCGCTCGATAATGTCGACATGGGATGCAACGGTATACGCGACGCCTTCCAAGGCGGCGCGAACCATATGGGCTCGCGTATGCCTTCCGGTCAGGCCAAAGAAGACGCCACGTGCCTCGGGATCGTTGAGCGGAGTACGCTCCCCCGCAAAGTACGGCAGGCACAGGAGCCCATCGGCACCCGGCGCCACATCGGCGGCATCATGCGCCATGACCGAATATGCATCGGGGCCACCGTGGCCCTCGGCCTCCACGGCGTCGCGATACAGCTCTTGGCGCAGCCACGATGTGAGTGCACCCGCCGTATTGGTCCCCGCGCAGATCCCGTAAGTTCCGGGAATGATAAACGTCCCTGGCCACAGGCGGGCATCATCGACCATATGATCAGCTAGGTAGATGAAATACGCCGTGCTCCCCAACTGAACCATCATATCGCCGGGACGAAATACACCCGTCGAAATGGCCTCGGCACCAGAGTCGCCCGTTCCCACTAAGACAGGTGTCCCTGCCGCGAGCCCTGTCGCCTCAGCCGCGCGCTGCGTAATCGCCCCGGCAATATCGGTAGCCGACATTACCTCCGCCATCTGGTCAGGCCGGCAGAAACGAGCACATTCCCGAGCATCAACCCTCCAAGTGTAGCGGTCGTATAGGGGAAGAAAATCCTCCGCCAAGTAACGGTCCACCGTAAAACGCCCCGTCAACTTTGCGCATAGAAACGATGATGCCGTCAGGAACTTCGCGGCACGTTCGTGCACCTCGGGCATATTCTCCTTAAACCATAAGATCTTAGGAGCAATATCTGATGAGCAGGGATCGTGCCCGAAAAGTTCGCGTGCGCGACCTGACCCATATTCGGAAAGGAGCTCGTCAATCTGCGGCTTCGAACGTGCATCGACTCCATACAAAATCGCGGGCGCCAGCGCGTTGCACTCGGTATCGACCGGCACACAGTCGCAACCCAATGCGGAAAGGCCCACGCATCCGATCTGCGCCGCGTTAACCCCCGATCGCATCACCAGCTCGCGCGACAAGCGGCAAAAATCGCCCCACCAAACTGCCTCAGCATCATGCTGGTACCATCCATCACACGGGTTGTCCGTCTCATGTCCACAAGAGGCTTGGCAAACGATGTTGCATCGATCATCGATTAAAACGCCTTTAGAGGCGCTTGTCCCAATATCAATACCCAGATAGAGCGCCATAGGTGCCTACTCCCCTCGCGCCGTACGAGCGGCAGCCATAAAACGAACCACTCGCTCAACATCAATCGGGGCATCCAGCTTTCCGTCGCGCTTTAAGCACGTGCCGACAAACGCGCCATCGTAGTGAGCAAATACGTCAGCCACGGTATTTTCGCGACAACCGGTGCCACATACCACGGGCACTTCGCCAACACGCTCGCGGACCTCGTCGGCAAGCTCGCCCGAAGCGCCACGACCGGCAGCCGAACCGCCGATGACCATCGCATCCGGTAGGCAATTAAAGAGAAGTGAATCGGCAATGTCCGCGGTCGTGCGGTCGTTGAGATAAACCTCGCCCTCGCTCGTGATGAAGTGAAAAAGCTTGAGGTCGTCCAAGCGCAGCGCCGCCTTGCGACGCATGGTGTGAGCGAAATCTCGGTTAATCAGCCCGAGATCACCGGCCCAGGCACCGCAAAAATTGCAGCGCGTGAACTGCGCGTCGACGGCAGCGCACAGCTCGATTGTGGCATCACCATCGTAAATTGCCTCAGCTCCCCAAGGAGTCGACAGATCATGGGACAGAGCCCCGATTACATAGCCCATCGATGCAAGGGTTGAGGGAGAAACATGCTGCTCATAGGGCATCGAGAGCTCATTGGTAATCAAAATGCCATCGACACCGCCCTGCTGCAACGCCTCGAGATCGCGCTTGGCGGCTTCCACGACCTGCGATACGCTTCCGCCCGGGTAATACAGCGGATCGCCCGGCAGAGGACGCAGGTGCAGCATTCCGATAACCGGCTTTTCGTTCTTGAACATCGAAGTTAGAAACGACATAACGTGCTCCTTCATAGGGTTATTGCAGGGACGTTACTCCCCCAGCACCTCGACGTACACTTTTCGCTTCTGCGGACCGTCAAACTCCGCAAGATAGATGTTCTGGGCACTTCCGCACACGATGTGGCCATCTTGGACGGGAAAGAAGCAACTGTTTCCACAAATCATGCTCTTGATATGCCCACAGGAGTTGTTACCGGTGGCTCCGTAGCTCGGCAGGAAGTGTGCATGCGCATAGGGGGCATCGAGTGGGGCGATGCGATCAAGCGTCTCCATAAGATCCGTCTCCACGCAGGGCAGCCCCTCGTTTACCACGATTCCGCAGGTCGTATGCGACAAAATAATCGCCGCCAAGCCATTGGTCACCGAGCTGCGTTCGATGGCAGCGTGCACGTCCTCGGTAATATCGATGAACTGGTCCGGAGCAGTCGATAGATAGCTCAATGTCTCGAGCGTCACCATGTTCACTCATCCCCTTCAAGAAAACGCAGGGCATTGCCCCAGTAGAGCCTTTCTCGCGCATCATCGCGCATGGGCACGGTATCGAGCGCCCGCTTGAGTTTGAATGCACGGAAGCGCGGCGTATTGCTGGCGAACATCACTTGGTGCGATAGCGCGCGCTCATACCACAGCGGCCCCATATCGACCGTGAAAAGACGCTGCATCATCTCCTCGGGCGAATCGATGTAAGTGATAGAGGTGTCCACGTAGCAGTTGGGATACTTGAGCAGCATCGCCACGGTCTCGCGCGCCCAGGGCCAGCCAAAATGGGTCAAACTAAAACGCACATTTGGATGCGTTGCGATTGTGTGCTCAAATGCAAGCGGGTTACTGCGCGAGAGCTCTGCGCCCGGCTCCCAAGACATACCGGCATGGAAAACCACCGGCTTGTTATAGCGCTCGCACAGTTCGTAAAGCGGCTCGGCCACAGCATCATCGGGGGCAAAACCCTGCTTTGCAGGATGCAGGCAAAGCCCCTTTGCCCCCAACTCGGTAAAGGCGCGCTCCAATTCGTCTGTGGCACCGCTCACCTGCGGGTCTACGCTCGCAAATCCCCACAGACGATCGGGATGTGCGGCAACCAGCATGGCAATCTGGTCATTGGTGCCAAAGTGCCCTCCGCATGCCGTGGTTACATCGAGCGGCATGAGCACGCTCTTCTGCACATCGCAGACGTCCATCTCGACTTGAAGCTCATCCCAATCCATGGGGCCCATATGCCCCATACCAAATTCTCGTGACCAAAAACCGAATCCATCAGGCTCATCACCCGGCGTACAGATCTCGCCGTAGAGCATAGGATGGACCAACATGTCGATAACCATTTCGTACTCCTTTCCAGGCATTTGACCCTAGTACGGCTCAAACGAACCAATCACTCGGGACGACAGCTCAGCGCCTGCCTTCATACACGCCGGAATATCAAGGCCATCGATCACGCCCTTGGTAAACCCGGCGATATACGAGTCGCCGGCACCCACGGTATTAACGACCTTCTCCGCCGGCACGATCCCGCACTCATAGAAGCGCTCACCGTCATAGGCAATGCTTCCCTTCTCGCCAAGCGTGGCAACCGCAACGCGCGGCCCCAATTCCTGCGCGTGACGTACCCAGTCCCGCAGCTCCGGAGTGTCATCTTCAAACGACATAAATGCGTAGTCAACGTAGGGAAAATGATTCTCGCAGGCATATTCGGGATCCTGGCTGAACACCGAGAAGTCCATAACCACCGTCTTGCCCGC
This sequence comes from uncultured Collinsella sp., assembly GCA_900546115.1. Taxonomy (GTDB): domain Bacteria; phylum Actinomycetota; class Coriobacteriia; order Coriobacteriales; family Coriobacteriaceae; genus Collinsella. The sequence continues at coordinate 35,874 of URBQ01000002.1, read as the reverse complement.
ATCATGCCACTCGGGCAGGAGGTCCAAACAATTGCCAAACAGGTCGGTATGAATGATGTCATGCTCTAGGATAAACGCCCGGTCATCTTCATTCGGACGATATGTCTCCATTACGCCATCGATTGCCTCGAGATGCACGCGATCGACGCCGTCTTTCAATGCCATGAGCATCACCGAGGTGTCGCCATCCTCCACCCGCAGATGAGAGATATCAAACCCCTCGGCGGCCAGCGCCTCTCTCATCTTGTCTCCGTACTCGTCCTTGCCGACAACCGACACGGCGGATACCGAAACGCCCATTCGTGCAAGATGGATACCCCAGTCAATGCCATTACCAGTCGGATAGAACACGCCGATGTTTTGATAGACGTCCGCACAGCAAAAACCAGCCGCACACGCTTTAATACCCATGGTCTTCTCCAATGTTCAAAAGGGGACCCACCACATGGCGAGCCCCCTTTTCGCGTTTCGCTTATTGTTTTGCATCGGCTGTCCAAGGCCTCATAGCCAGACCGCCGTACGCTTTCTTAAGCTATTCGACGATTGGTGCTCCGTGGCCCCAAGAACCTTCCATGCCGCACACGGTCGAGGCAAATCCGGCAGCAAAGTCGAGCGCGCGCTCGATGGCCTCGGCGCCACCCTCACCACGCTTGGCGGAATCGAGATAGCACATCAAAAACGAGGTGAGGAACGAGTCGCCCGCCCCCATGGTGTCCTTCATGTCCGTTACCGGTTTAGCCAGCTGGCGGTAATAACGCTCGCCGTCGTAAGCGATGCAGCCCTCGGCGCCCGCCGTAGCCGACACAAAACGCGGACCCAGACCCTTCACCCATGCCAGACGCTCGCGAATCTCGTCCTCACTCGCGGCATCCGCCGCACTAAAGAAAGCAAAATCGACATAGGGCGCAATCTGCTCGTAGTACTCGTCGGTGGAGTCGTCCGAAAAGTCAAAAGAGACCGTGACGCCCGCAGCCTTCAACTTGGGCAGCTCGCGCTCGGTGAAGCAATAGTTGCCCGAATGAACCACATCGAACTGCTCCATGTACGAAAGGTCAAAGCGATCGAGAACATAGCGCGCATCGCCACGGATACCGCCCTCGTTGGAGCCGAGGAAGACACGGTCACCGTCAACGACGGTCACGCGAGCCGCTCCGTTCTCGCCAATCATCTGCTCGCACTTGTCAAGCTCGATACCCTCATCCTCGAGGCTTGCAATGACATGCTCGGCAGCGGCGTCATTGCCAAAAATGCCCATGTATGCAGAGCGTGCGGCACCGCATTTCTTGGCATAAACGGCGAAGTTCACCGCATTGCCGCCGGGATACATGGTGTGGATATGCTCGTAGCGATCGACGACGTTGTCGCCAAATCCGAGCGCGTTAACGTTAAATGCCATGGCCTTTGCCCCTTCTAGTACTCGACAACACCCATATAGCGACGGAAATCGGGATCGTGATCAAACACCTTGCCGCGTGCAGCACGCAGCTCGCAGTTCATGGCGTAGAACAGCACCGGGTCCAGATAGGCACGGACACTCGCCGGCACGGCTTCCATACCGTACTCCTTGGCATCGAGCACCATCAGCGTATCGGTATGCGTCTTAAGGAACGCAAGGGCGCGCTCGTCCATAGCACGGCACTCGCTGGAGCCCATCTGCAGGAAGTAAAAAACGCCATCCTGAGTAGCCTCGAAGGGGCCGTGGAAGTACTCGGCAGAGTGGATGTAGCTGCAGTGCTGCCACTGCATCTCCATAAGAGAGCAGATAGCGAAACCGTAGGTCTGGCTAAAGTTGGGACCGCTGCCCAGAATGTAGAAGAACTCGTGCTCCTGGCAAAGCTTGGCAAAACGATCACCTAGCTCGGCATTTACCTTCTCACGTGCCGGGGGAAGAATCTTATCCATCTCGGCGATACCGGCATACATATCGGCAAGATCGGCGTAGCCCTCCTGCTGATCGAGCAGCTCGGCCGCAAGCGACAGCGAAATGCCAGCGGGGACCTCGGCCTGCGGCACGCCCTCGCCCCACGGGTAGACCCACGTGGTCCACTTGCCGGAGTCAATCTTGGATCCAGCGTTGTCGGTCTGGGCGATCACCGTAGCGCCGGCAGCAAGGGCAATCTCGCAGCCCTCGACGACCTCGGGGGTGTTGCCACTGTGGCTGCAAGCAATGACCAGGGATTTCTCACCCAAGCGGCGCGGGCGCATGATATCAAACTCGCGAGCCGTATAGATATACGAAGTGAAGGTGGTTGCCTCGCGCTGCAGAAGCTCATGAGCCGGGATCAAATCGATCATGGAGCCACCGCAAGCAATCCAGTAGACGCTGTCGAACTTGCCCTTCTCGGCAATTGCCTCTTTGATCAGATCGTGTGCGTTCATATCCAGTTCCTTTCTTGTTTGGTCCGCAATCAATGACGTTGGCTGCGTGGCCGATAGTTGTTTTAGTCAATCAGATATTTCTCGAATGCGGCCATGTTCTTGGCATCTGCCGCCGCCGGGTCATCGTAGTAACGCCCGTCCGTGATTTCCTGGCCCAGCATGCCATCGAAACCATGGGCATTAAGCGTGGCGACGAAGGCGTCCATATCGTGCTTGCCATCGCCCCACACCAGATGGCCATACGGGTCACCGTCGATAAAGTGCATCTCGTGAATTGCCCCATCACCAAAGGCGGCAAACCAGTCCTCGAGCGTCTCGCCCGCAACGCCCATCGCGGTTGTATCAACCATGGGCTGTAAGTACGGGCTCGCGACCTCGTCAATCATGCGCTTCGCATCGGAAACCGTCGTTACAAGGTTGCTCTCCTCGGGACGCAGGCTTTCCATCGTAAGCACCAGACCGTGCTCACCGGCATACTCCGCCAGAATGGACAAGTGCTCGCGGCTGCGCTTCCAGGCTTCCTCGCGGTCCTCGTCCCAGTCGCCCCAGCCCGAGTTGACGGACATACGGTCGCACCCAAGTACCTCGGCAAGCTCAATGCCGTGCTTAAAGTACGCCAGGCTGCGCTGTTCATGCAGCGGTTTGCGTGCGCAGTACTGCCAAGGATAGACAACATTCTCGGGGCACAGAGTACGATACCTAAGCCCACGGTCTGCAGCCTTTTTCGCCAGGACCTCAGCCTCAAAGTAGCCCGTGTGGTCGAGCGTCACATGCGGCTCCGCACACCACAGCTCAATGGACTCAAAGCCCAAACGCTGCTGCACATCAAGGAAGTAATCGAGCGACCACATGATGTAGTGGATATTCATGCCCGCAATCTGTTCGCGGCGCAGCGTCGGTTTGGATTCAGACATCTTATGCCTCCTTATTTCGATCGAACACGATTTGTCCGTCCGACATCGTCATATCAACCGAAAGATCGCGTGCGTCGCGATAATCGAGGTCGAACACATCCCGATCGAGCACGCAGATATCGGCAAGCTTGCCGACCTCAAGCGTACCCAGTTCGTCTTCGCGCATCAGGTCGTACGCGCCCCCGGCAGTCCAAGCGCGCAAGAGCTCGACAAGCGTCAGCGCGTTGACCTCATTCACGGGCAGTCCGTCGTCGAAGTATCCGCCGCACGCACTGTAGATTGACTCGCCCAAGCTCGGAATCAACAGCGGTAAATCCGTGCCACAGCACACTGTGCATCCGGAATCTTCCATGCTGCGGCGATTCCAGCTATGCAAAAGTCGCGTCTCGCCAATTTGTCGACGCATCATCGACAGGCAGTCCTCGCGCCTGTCCAGCGTCAAAATCTGCGGATAGACCTCGCAAATTCCACCTAACTTGCCAAACTCGACAAGATCGGTCGGGTCAGAGTTCTCGAGATCGGTAATCGCATGGCGGCGAAGCATCCGTCCATGCTCGTCTCGAGGCAGCGAGGCATAGAGCGCCACGGTGCGGCGAACGGCGCCATCGCCCTGGCAATGCAAGGAATATCGGAAGCCGTCAGCATCAATTGCACGCAGCTCGTTCTCAATCAGATCCCACTCGGGCTCTTCGACAACCGTCTTGCCGGCAGCTCCCGCATCGGCCGTGTCCTCATAGGGGTCTATCATCTCGGCAAGCCCCGCCCATACGCCGCGATCGGTCATACGGTTGAAGCCAGAAAAACGAACGAACGGTCCCCGGAAGCGCTCTCGCGCCTCGCGGGCATATGCCAGATTTGCACCGGCACCCACCGGCTGCGACATCATAGAGACACGAACCGTCAGCTCACCAGATTCCTCACGGCGAGCCATTTCGTCGGCAAAGCCGTAGTAGTCATCAAACGCCATCTCCTTGATGGCGGTAACGCCGCGCTCGTTAAGCATGCTCATGTAGTCCGAATACCCGGCGCGCACCTCGGGTAGCGCGAGGAAATCGCTCATCATGCGCCAGATCTTCTCGGCATAGCACGCCTGGGGTGTAAAGCCGTATCGCGCACTGGCGGCAGCATTGAGAACGCAGGTCTCCGCACCCGGTGTAAAGCAGACGACAGGGATATCGCCAAAACAATCGTCAAACACAGCTGCCGTATTTGCGTTCTCGGCATCCGATGCCAACGTTTCGGGCATGTTGTGGCCAAAAGCCGCCGCACAATCCGGATGATCATCTTTCCATGCACGCAAGAGCGACACGGCCTCTTTGGCATCGGCGACGCCGGATAGATCAGACCCCAACGTCCGCAGCGCCCAGCCCGTATAGAAGGTATGCACATCGATCAGGCCAGGCATGACGGTGCGGTCGCCCAGGTCAACTACCTCGTCCGCTTGGGTCAAATACGAAGCTACCTCACACTTGGCGCCAACAGCCTCAATTCGATTGCCACGGACCGCTACGAAACCTTCAAACGGCAGGTCCCCCGTACCAGTAAAGACGCTCTTAGACGTCAGGACCGTCAAACGATCAGACATCACAACCACCTACATCGGAAGCATGCCAGAGATTGCCGTTACGATCAGGCCAAAGACGACCATGAAAATGAAGAACTTCCAAATGGTCTTCCACCATTGGCCAAACGAAATCTTAGCCACGGCAAGGCCAGCGACCGTCATGCCCGCCACGGGACTGATGGTGTTGATGGTCTGATTAGCAAACTGGAGCGCGGTAACGGCTGCCTCGGGATTGAGGCCCATAAGCTCGGTCAGGGGGCCCATAACAGGCATGGTGAGCGCCGCCAGGCCAGAACTCGAGGGAACCAGCAAAGAGAGCAGGCCAAGGACGATATACATAAACGTGGTGTAGACGGCGGCGGGTGCACCGGCGAGCGCAGTAGCGAGCGCCTGGAGGATGGTGTCGATGATCATGCCGCCCTCGGCGATGACCAGAATACCGCGAGCGATACCGATAACGATGGCAGCGTACGCAAAGTCGGCGAGACCCTTAACGAACTCCTCAGCGATCGTCTGCTGGTCAAGACCGCCCAGGATACCGGCAAGCAAGCCCATGCCAAGGAACACGGCGGAAATCTCATTCATGTACCAGCCCTGGGTAACAAGACCCCAGACGATAATGCCCATACCGCAAGCAAAATCGATAAGCACGAGCTTCTGACGGATAGTGAACTCTTCCTCAATGGAGGCATCGGTCACGGAAAACTCGATACGCTTGAGCTTATCGTCCTCATACGTAATGGACGACTCGGGGTTTTTCTTGACGCGCATGGCGTAGCGCATGGCCCATGCGATACCGACGGCAGTGAAGATGACCCAAGAAACGGCGCGCAGCCACAGTTGCGGATTGCCCTCGATGCCAATGATGCCTTGGGCGATCAAAACATTAAACGGGTCGATGGTCGAGGCACAATATCCCAGGTTAGGGCCAAGGAAGCAGATGATGAATGCCGTCATCGAGTCATAACCGATACCCATCATGATGGGAATGAAGATGGCATAGAACGGCAGGGCTTCCTCAGACATACCAAACGTAGTGCCGCAAATGGACAGCAACGTCATCGTGATGGGAATGATGAGGATGTCCTTGTTCTTGAGCTTTTTAATCACACGGCTCATGCCGGCATTCAAAGCGTTGGTCTTGGTGATGATTGCGAACGATCCGCCAATCAATAAGACGAACGCAACGACGTCGGCAGCCTCTTGGATACCCTTGGTGGGCGCTTGCAGGACCGCGAAGATATCCTGGCCCAGATTGATGGTCTCACCGGTCTCGGAATCGGTGTAGTTCTTATCGACCTGTTCATAGGTTCCGGCAACGGCGACTTCACGCTCGCCCGCCGCTGTCGAAATCGTCTTGCGCTGATACTGACCAGAGGGAACGATCCAAGTCAGGACCGCAAAGACAACGATCAGCAAGAACATGATCGTATAGACATGCGGTAATTTGAACTTAAAACGTCTGTTTGTCTTCTTCGCCTTCGTATCTGACATAGATACCTCCAAAGAACTCGAGACTGCATCGCATCTCGCTTCAACGTTTGCACAATGCAAACGTTCTATGACGTTCTATAGATTACCAGCAGCTTTTTCCTTCATCAAGATAATTTCAAACTGATTGCCGCAACGCGGTTGAACGGTTGCGTTTGCGCCGTGAACGGTATGGAAACGCCCGGTGAGATGATCCACCGGGCGCTTCCATTCGCAATGTCCTAGATGTCAAAAACGTAGCGAGACCCAACGATTCGCTGACGACCGATGATAAACGGCCGCCGCTGCTCATCGAAAAAGAAGGCTTCCATATAAAACAAGGGTTCGCCAACGGGAACTGCCAACAGTCGAGCGACCTCGGGCGACGCGCAGGCGATCTCGAGCGTGCACGGGTCGGTAAACGCGGGCGTGCGGCCCGTCCGGTTGCGCACGAACTCAAAAATGGATTGGTTAGATAGAGGTGCCGTTGATAGATAGGCGTTGTCCTCGTAAACATATATGTTGTTCTCGAGCATGACAGGGACGCCATCGGCAGTGCGCACGCGCTCAACGCAAATCAAGTCAGTTCCAACGGGAACACCAAAGAACTGTGCTTCGGTGGAATCCGCCGGCAGTATCTTTCTCGAAATGACACACGCCCCCGGTTCCATTCCGTTAACGCGGCATGCGTCCGAAAAACTCTGAACGTCATCCTTCTGGCGAATCTTGCGCTTGAGCTTGGGGGCATTGACAAACGTGCCTTTCCCCTGTCGCTTCGTTAGATAGCCCTGCTGGACGAGCTCCTCAATAGCGCGTCGCACGGTAACGCGGCCAACTTTATAGCTCTCAGCCAATTCGAATTCGTTGGGTATCCGCGCGCCTGCCTTGTAGGCGCCGGAGTTGATTTCGTTTTTAATGATATCAATGACCTGTTGGTACAGCGGTATCGCTGCTTTACCGTCAGTCGGCCCTTCAGTCGGTGGCATATACCCTCTCCCAGCACAATTAATTCTAAAACGGGCTTAAGGGCATTCAACAAGCCCTTAAGCCCGCATTAGCTTAAAGTATGCTAGGTGTCGCACCAAAATGTTGGCTATTTACTCATCAGACCCGAAAAACGCGCAACTACCGCGCTCCTAAGAAAGCGTGAGCAGCTCCGGCAGCTGATCGATAATCTTATCCGCGGCATCTTGGCTAAAGCCAAAGCGTTCCTCGCGCTTGGCAACGACCGTCAGGCCGGCTCGCTTGCCAGCGGTGATGCCAGGCACCGAATCCTCAACGCAGCAGCAGCGATTCGCGGGCAGCCCCAGTAGGTCAAGCGCATGCAGGTAGATGTCGGGCTCGGGCTTGCTCTCCTTAAACTGCTCGCCGCTCACCACATACTCAAAGGCATCCGACAGCCCGCACGCATTGAGTACTTCCTCGATGCTATCCATGGGCGACGAGCTAGCAAGCGCCACGCGAACGCCGCGGCGCGGCAGCTCTCGAATCGTATCCACGGCGCCTGGGTTAATCAAAGTCTGATAGTCGCGCGGACGTTTATGCGCCCACTCATCCCAACGGGCCAACGCTTCCTCGCCAGTAAAATGCCCCTTACCGGCACGCTCAAACCAATCGACCAGCATGCGGAGAAAGAACTGATGCGAGGTACCGACCTGCCCGTTCAGCTCCTCTTGGGTTAGGTTAAGCCCAAGCTCCTTGGCAAACGCGGCAGTCTCGCCCAGGTAGTAATACTCGGTATCGACAATGACGCCGTCCATGTCAAAGATAACGGCGTCGAACGGAAATGCGGACACGGCACCCTCCCTAACAAAAGGGCGCCTGTAAGCAGGCGCCCAAACTATGCATTATTGGCGATTCTAGCCCAGCAGCTTATCCAGCGTCACCGCGATACCGTCTTCGTTGTTATTGGCGGTCACCATCTGGGCCACAGCCTTGACCTCGTCGACGGCGTTACCCATGGCAACACCGGTACCCGCCCACTCAATCATGGACTTGTCATTCTGGCCGTCGCCAAACGAAACGACCTCGCTGGCATCGATGCCGAGCTTGGGCAGGGCACCCTCCAGTGCGCGGGCCTTGTCGATACCGGGCGCCGTGTACTCAAAATACCAGTCGGCCGTAAACATGCCCGAAAGCGTCTGCTTAAAGGGCGCATACATCTCCTCGTAATGCGCCTGCAGGTAGGCTGGATCGCCCGCCGTCAGCAGCTTGTCCACGGGACAAGCGTCCACGACCTCATGCAAGCTCTCGACCTCACGGATCTTAAGGTCGCACGCATCGCGCTCATACTTGACGATATTCTTCTGCGAACCGTCCGGCAGTGTGATCATGCAGCGATACGAGTCAACGACGTGCAGGTCCCGACCGAGCGAGATCATGGGAATCACGTCGAAATTGCGCAGATGATCAATCAGACGGTGCAGTTCGTCAGCCGGCATGGCCTGGTCAAAAAGGACCTCATCGGTCTGAGCGTCGACCACGTGCGCGCCATTAAAGGCAACTAGCAGACCGTCATGGTTTTGAAGGTCGAGCTCCTGCGCCAAGGCGTGCAGCCCCCATGCGGGACGGCCCGAAGCCAAGACGAGCTTAATGCCCGACTCCTGCGCCGCGAGCAGTTTCTCGCGCGTACGCGGGCTGATGACCTTTTGGTCGTTGGTGAGCGTACCGTCGATATCCATTGCGATGGCTTTGATTGCCATATATGTCTCCCTGTCATTGAACAACCTTGTCTGAGTCATCATACAGAACACCCACGGCGGCGCTGTTTGCAACGGGAAAATGTCATATTGTCCCAAACATGAACGGCGCGCCTTCGACGATTGCGATGCCCGTCGAGGCGCCTCCCGATACATTCCATCCTATCCAAATAGCAAAGGGCCCGCATCCCAACGGATACGGGCCCTTGTCTACTATGCGTTACTTATCGCAGCGAATCCTACTTGCGGTGAGCGCGGTAGAACTCGATGAGCGCCTGAGTCGAAGCGTCCTGCTCGGCCTTGGCGGCGTCGTCGTGGAAGGCCGGGGTGATCTGCTTGGCAAGCTGCTTGCCCAGCTCGACGCCCCACTGGTCGTAGGAGTCGATGCCCCAGACCGTGCCCTCGACAAACGTGATGTGCTCGTACAGGGCGATGAGCTCACCAAGCGCGAACGGGGTCAGCGTGTCGCCAAAAATCGAGGTCGTCGGACGGTTGCCCTCAAAGCAGCGGGCCGGGACGATCTGCTCGGGCGTGCCCTCGGCACGCACCTCATCGGCCGTCTTACCAAAGGCGAGCGCCTTGGTCTGGGCCAGGAAGTTGCCCAGGAACAGCTCGTGCACGTCCTGACCGCTGTCGGTCGCAGGGTTGGCGGTATTGGCAAAGGCGATGAAATCGGCCGGGACCACCACGGTGCCCTGGTGCAGCAGCTGGTAGAAGGCGTGCTGACCGTTGGTGCCGGGCTCGCCCCAGAAGATCTCGCCGGTATCGGAGGTCACAGCGCTGCCGTCCCAACGGACGTGCTTGCCGTTGGACTCCATGGTGAGCTGCTGCAGGTAGGCCGGGAAACGGTGCAGGTACTGGCAGTACGGCAGCACGGCGTGGCTCTTGGAACCGAAGAAGTTGACGTACCAGACGTTGAGCAGGCCCATCAGCGCGACGGCGTTGTTCTCGAGCGGCGTGTTGCAGAAGTACTCGTCGATGGCATGGAAGCCCTCAAGGAACTGCTGGAAACGCTCGGGGCCGAGCACGACGATCAGCGACAGGCCCACGGCGGAGTCAACGGAATAGCGGCCGCCGACCCAGCTCCAGAAACCAAAAGCGTTAGCGGGGTCGATACCGAAGGCCTCGACCTTCTCGAGTGCGGTGGAAACGGCGACGAAGTGCTTTGCCACGGCCTCGGCGTTCTGCTCATCGGAGCCATCGATGGTGCCCTGAGCCTTGAGCTGCTCGAGCATCCAGGTCTTGACCTCGCGGGCGTTGGTGAGGGTCTCAAGCGTGGTGAAGGTCTTGGAGACGATGATCACGAGCGTGGTCTCGGGATCCAGACCCTTGAGCTTCTCTGCCTGATCGTTGGGGTCGATGTTGGAGATGTAGCGGCAATCGATACCGGCGTCGGCATAGGGACGCAGGGCCTCGTAAGCCATGACCGGACCCAGGTCGGAGCCACCGATGCCGATGGACACCAGGTGCTCGATCTTTTTGCCGGTAACACCCTTCCACTCACCGGAGCGCACGCGCTCGGCGAAGGCATACATGCGGTCGAGAACCTCGTGCACGTCGGCGACGACGTCCTGGCCGTCGACGATGAGCTGGCCCTTCTCGCTTGCCGGGCGGCGCAGCGCGGTGTGCAGGACGGCGCGGTCCTCGGTGGTGTTGATGTGCTCGCCGGAGAACATGGCGTCGCGGCGCTCCTCGAGCTTCACCTCGCGGGCAAGATCGCACAGCAGCTTGACGGTCTCATCAGTCACCAGGTTCTTGGACAGGTCGAAGTGCAGGTCACCGGCGTCAAAGCTCAGCTTGTTCACGCGCTCGGCATCGGCGGCGAACCAGGCCTTGAGGTCGATACCCTCGGCCTCGAGCTTCTCCTGATGGGCCTCGAGCGCCTTCCAAGCGGCAGTCGACGTAGCATCGATAGGTGCGGCAACAGTTGCCATAGAGTCCTCCTCAGCATACGGGCGCACGCCTCCATGCGCCCGGACATTCAGATGCCACTATTCTAGCGCAGGTCAAGACTATAATCAGCGAGCGTTGCCAATCGGCCCCCAAACGGCAACCGACCAAAAAGGGACAGGTTTAATTTGGCAGGTCAAACGCTTTACCAATCAAAAATAACCTATCCCTTTATGCCAAATATTAGGCCGCAGCGCAGACGCTACCGAGCAACTCACGCAGAGGAGACCCGATGCCCTCCAGCAGTTCGGGCGCGATGATGGCAAAAACGGGAACCTCGCCGGCCCCCACGACGGCAGGCACTTTGCCCTCCGAGACGATACATCCATAAGGGGCAAAACCGTCTTCGCCGGCATCGAGTACGGCCATGCGACGAGCGAGTTCGCGCGCAAAGCCCGCCGTATCGGCATCGCCGATCGCCAGGACAAAGTCCACGCCCTCATCGGTCGCCAGGGCTACGGCCTCATCGACCAAATCGTCTCCCCCGTCGCCCCCGACCAAGCCGCAGCGGAAAAGCACACGCTCGAGCAGGGCGCGATCGAGCGAGCCCAGCGCCGCCGAAACGAGCTCATCACGCGTGTGCTTGTCGCCTCCCAGCACGACCAGTGCCTTGGTGCCGCCATAGTGGGCAACCAATCGCCCGCACCAGCGAGCCACATCCCCATCCGCAACCAAGCGCGTCGGCATACCAAACCCATAGTTGACCATTATCCCCACAACCCTTCCGTGCTTTATGGTGGTATCAATCGTTAGCCTCATGCTACGAAGCGAGCTTTTCCGAGCTGTTACGCACTCTTTAGGGCTGCGTTAAAAACCCGATGCAGCCGCACGACCATACCTGCCAAAAAGGGGCAGGTTTTGACGGTGTCCGGTCGAGCAGGTATTATCGAACAGGTATTCGATAAGAACATGTGTTTGATGGGAGGCTCGGATGGAGCACGAGCAGCACACCTACATCTGCATCGACCTCAAGACGTTTTATGCCAGCGTCGAGTGCGTCGATCGTGGGCTCGATCCGCTCACCACCAACCTGGTCGTTGCCGACGAATCGCGCGGACGCACGACCATCTGTCTCGCTATCACGCAGACCATGAAGGACCTCGGGATACACAACCGCTGCCGTCTATTCGAGATTCCCGACGGCATCGACTACATCAAAGCAGTGCCGCGCATGCAGCACTACATGGAGGTGTCGGCGCAAATCTACGGCGTCTATCTGGAATACGTCAGCCCCCAAGACGTGCACGTCTACTCCATCGATGAGTGCTTTATCGACGTGACGCCCTATCTGGACCTTTATCACACCGATGCCGAAGGGTTCGCCTGCATGTTGCGCGACGAGGTCTTGGGGCGCACCGGCATCACGGCGACGGTCGGTATCGGCCCCAACCTATTCCAGGCCAAGGTGGCGCTCGACATCACCGCCAAGCACGTAGCCAGCCGCATTGGCGTACTCGACGACGAGATCTTTCGCAAGGAGATCTGGCCCCATCGCCCCATCACCGACATCTGGGGCATCGGCCCCGGCGTGGCGGCCCGTCTCGAGAAATACGGCGTCTACGACCTGATGGGCGTCGCCGCACTCGACGAGAACCTGCTCTACGACGAACTCGGCGTCAATGCCGAATATCTCATCGACCACGCCTTCGGGCGCGAGCCGACAACCATCGCCGATATCCAAGCCTATCGCCCGCAAGCGACCTCGACCACCACAGGACAGGTGCTCTCGAAGGGCTATGCCTACGAGCAGGCCTACACCGTCTTGCGCGAAATGGTCGACAACGCCGTGTTGGATCTAGTCGATAAGCACGTGGTCTGCGACAGCATCTCGCTCTTTGTGGGCTACGCGAGCGAGCGCGCCGACATACGCCGGCTCAACGCCAGCGGCACGGCGCAGTATATAGACGGCTGCGGACACCTGCGCTCGAGCACATCGAGCATCGAACCCACCGCAACTGCCGGCCCCGAGCTCGCGCCCCGTGCTCCCAAGCCCGTCCAGCGCGATGACGAAAGGCGTCGCCTGGTGCGCGAAGCGCAGGCAATCGATGGCATCTTTGTGGGCGAACACGGCGGCAAACCGCGTGGTGGCTATGCCGCGCTCTTTGCGCACTCCAACGCCTCGCGAAAGCTGCCCGAGCGCACTAATTCGTTTAAGAAGATCATGGGGTATTTCGATGACCTTTGGGCACAAACAGTCGATCCCAAACGACCGGTCAAGCGTATCAACCTTGGATTTGGCAACCTCATGCCCGAGGAATTTACCACCATCGATCTGTTCAGCGATATCGAGGCCGATGAGCGCGAGCGCGACCTGGCGCGCGCCGTCCTGGCCGTGAAAGGCAAGTACGGCAAGAACGCGCTCGTCAAGGGATTAAGCTTTACCGCCGGCGCCACCGCGCGCGAACGCAACGACCAAGTTGGAGGACACCGTGCCTAAACCCAAACAACAGCCCGTGCGCCCGCCGACCGCCTTCGAGCGCCTGGCGGACCCCGAGGGCAGGCGCCGCGCCGCCGACCCCAAGCTCACTGCCAACGGTGCCGTGCGCGCCAACCGCGCCGCGCAGTTTATGCCCTTTGCCGCCCTCACGGGATACTACGAACTCGTGCGCAAGCAGGAAATCACCGTCGAGTCAAAACGTGAGCTCACGGAAGAAAAAGCCCTCGAGCTTTCGAAAAAGCTCGAGGGTCTCAAACGTGGCGACTTGGTTCGTGTCACCTATTACGATACATACGGCTATCGCAGCCGCACCGGCATCCTCGACGAGGCGCTCCCCGCCTTCAAGCTCCTCAAGCTCCGAGACATCGTCATCGACTTCGACGACATCCAAGACATCGAACTGCGCGGACGAGCCTAGCCAAGGAAGCGCATCCAGGGCGGCGCTTACAGCGTCATGACGTAGTAGCCCGCGTCTTTCACGGCCGTCTCGAGGACACCACGATCAACCGGCTGCTTAGAGCGCACGCGTGCCGTGTGGTCCGCATACGTCACCGTTGCCCACACGCCATCCAGCGCATTGAGGGCATTGGCTACGTTCTGAGCGCAGCCGTCACAGCTCATGCCGCCGATGAGCAGCTCATCGCTATAGGGATAGTGTGACGCATCGGTATCCACCACAACAACCTTTTTGGCCTTCTTGCCGCTCGTACCATCGCTGCAGCAACTCTTCCCGTGTGTCGAAGCGGCAATGCGACGCAGTCCAAAAAACATGCCGACGGCAATGACGGCCAGCACGATGAGATTCGCAGGGTTGAGCAAGTCACTCATGCGCTCCCCTTTCAAGTAGCACTATCTAGATACCCCCATGGGGTGCCCCCATCTTAACCCAAAATCATGTCTGTTCGGTCAATTAGTTTCCCTCTTCAAACTTTTTTGTTGACCATGGCTTACTTTCGTGTATAAGTTTTCCTAGGCTAACAGTTTAGATCCGTAAGGAACGCCGTGACTCGAACCATAGACATCCCAACGTTTCAGGCGGCAGTCGTGCGCAACTGCTCTCCCACGCTCGCGGGCATCAAGCCGGCATCGCTCTTTACCTATCCAGGCGTCTACGCCAACCAAAACGGAAAGCCCGGCGCCGCCCATATCGAAGAGCGACGCTCTCGCCTGCTCGCCGTCATAGCCCAATGCAACCGCGAGCTCCAGCCGCTCGAGATCCATATGAGCGTTTTGGTCTGGCGCCCCTGCGGAGCACTCATCTATGTGTACCGCCCTGCGGACCTCATGCGATACCTCTCCGACCCCCGCGCCACAACGGCGCTTGCCGCCGAAGGTTACGATGTCCACAACCTGCCCGCATCCCTGGTGCATCTCGCCGCGCGCATCACGCTGGCAAGCAGCAATGCCGCAGAAAGCGCCTATGACGACAGCGTGTGCGCACTCGCGCGAAATAGGCACTGCGATACGGGGTGCATGTGCGAGTTTCCCCACGAAATTGGCTATTTTTTGGGCTATCCCTACGAAGATGTCCATCAGTTTATCGTCCAGCGCGGCGAGAACTACAAGGTCTTTGGGGCCTGGAAGGTCTACGCAAATGTCGAGCAGGCGCTTGCGACGTTTGATGCCTACCGTGCCTGCACCCAATACTTCACTTTTATCTATCAGCAGGGCTGCAGCCTGGCGCAACTTGCCCAGGCAACCCGATAGAACGTACAAGCCGCGGCAAGCGCCGCACGACCGAAAGGACAAAACATGAGCAAGACCGCCGTCGTCTACTGGAGCGGCACGGGCAATACCGAGGCCATGGCAAACCTCGTCGTCGAAGGCGCCACGTCCGCGGGGGCCGAGACTGAGGTCATCCCCTGCGCCGACTTCTCTGCCGACAAGGCCGCCGAATATGATGCCTTCGCCTTCGGCTGCCCCGCCATGGGCTCCGAGGAGCTTGAGTATGACGAGTTTCAGCCTATGTGGGACGAGGTCAAGGAGACCCTCGGCGACAAGAAGGTCGTCCTCTTTGGCTCCTATTCGTGGGCCGAGGGCGAGTGGATGGACAACTGGAAGGCCGACGCCGACGAGGCGGGTGTCAACGTCGTCGATTCCGTCATTTGCTACGACGCCCCCGACGATGAGGGCGAGGCGGCCTGCCGCGCCCTTGGAGCCGAGCTCGCCTAGCGGCAATGAGCTCCGCCCGTAACGCGCTCTGCACCAAAACACATTCGCATCCCAACAAAAAACGGGAGCCGGATCACATCCAGCTCCCGTTTTCTGCTATGTCAGTCATATAAAGCGGCTACGAGATATTGCCCAAGAACGCCTTGGTGCGCTCGCTCTTGGGGTGGTCGAAGACCTCGCTCGGCGTACCCTCTTCCACGATAACGCCACCGTCCATAAAGACGACGCGGTCGGCGACATCGCGGGCAAAGCCCATCTCGTGCGTCACCACGATCATAGTCATGCCATCACGTGCCAGGTCGCGCATGACGCCCAGGACGTCGCGAACAAGCTCGGGGTCGAGCGCCGACGTGGCCTCGTCAAAGAGCATGACGTGAGGGTTCATCGACAGGGCGCGGGCGATCGCCACGCGCTGCTGCTGACCGCCCGAGAGCTGGCTCGGCATAAAGTCGATGCGCTCGGCAAGACCGACCTTGGTGAGCTCCTCGACGGCGATCTTCTCGGCCTCTTCCTTGCTGCGCTTGAGCACCTTTTGCTGCGCAAGCATGACGTTCTTTTTGACCGACAGGTGCGGGAACAGGTTGAACTGCTGAAAGACCATGCCCAGGTGCGTACGCACTTTGTTGAGGTCGACACCCTTGGCGCACACATCCACGCCCTCAACGATAATCGAGCCACTCGTGGGATGCTCCAAACGATTGATGCAGCGAAGCATCGTCGACTTGCCCGAGCCCGAGGGGCCCAAGACCACAACGACCTCACCCTTGTGCACATCCAGATCGATATCGCGCAGGACCACGTTGTCGCCAAAGGCCTTCTGGAGATTCTTGATGCTGACGACGACCTCGTTCGAGTTATTGGTTTCGCTCATGATAGGACCTCCTTACAGACCGGCGATGTGGTCGGCGGGCGTCGCGACGACCTGTCCAGCGCTCTTGGCGGGACGCTTCTTCTTGGTTTCGGCCGTCCCCAGAAGCCTCGCCTCAAGACCGCTCACCAAGCGAGCAAGCGGCAGGGTGATGACCAGGTAGAACAGCGCGGCAACCACATACGGCGTAATGGAACCCGTCGTGGCCACGATGGTACGGGCGTTCATGACGATCTCGACCACGCCCACGGCCGCGAGCAGCGACGTATCCTTGTAAAGCAGGATAAACTCGCTGGTCAGCGTAGGCAGGACATTGCGGAACGTCTGCGGAATCATAACGTAGAGCAGCGTCTGGAAGGCGTTCATGCCCAGCGAGCGCGCGGCCTCGTTTTGGCCCTTGGGGATCGACTGAATACCGGCGCGGAAGATCTCGCACAGGTAGGCGGACGAGTTCATGGCCATGACGATGACGCCCAGCACATAATCGTCAACCTTGACGCCGGCCAGCGGCAGGCCAAAGAACGCGATGTAGATCTGCAGGAACGCCGGCGTACCGCGGATGATATTCACATAGATGCCGGCAAGGCAACGCAGGATGCGCGACTTGGAGATGCGCATGAGTGACAAGGCAAAGCCAAAGGGAATGGCCAACGGAAATGCCACGAGCACGATCGAGAGCGACATGAGGAAGCCTTTGAAGACGATCGGCAGGCTCTGAACCAAAATGACCGGGTTCAGGAACAGGCGAAGGAACATGTTGGAATTCCATGCCTCGACCCACGGCTGCTCCTTAAGGTCGGCCAGGAAGTTATCGAATGCCGTCACGCCCTTAATCTCGACGGAAGGAATCTTGGAGATCTTCTTGGTTGAACCGTCAGCCAACGTGTAGGTGCCGCTAAAAGCCTCGTCGCCGCCCTCGACGGGGAAGGTCACGCCGTAGACCTCGACACGGAAATAGCCGCCGGCCGGAGCCGTCTCGCCAAAATCGATCTTGAGCGTCTGGCCATCGACCTTGCACGTAGGCTTCATGGGCGTACGGTCCATGAGGTCATCGCCCGAGAGCATCGTCAATCGCGTGTCATCGGCACCAAACGTCGTGCCGTCGACAAACGTCAGCGAAAGACCGCTCAGCTCCTCGTCGGCATCGGCCTGAACTTCCCAGGTAATTCGCGTCTCGGTGCCGCCGACCACAGCGCTGCCCGAACCGGTGTTGGGTCGGGCGGTGATCTTTGCGGTCTCAAGCGCCTGGGCGGTCGTGGGCGCATATGCCCCCGCGCACACCAGCGCGAGCGCCACGGCCATGACGCAGGCTAGCTTTTTGAGCAAGGCGGGCAGTGGAAAACGCTGCTCCGCGGCCCCTTTGTTCAGTCGAGACAAGGTGGCTCCTATCGTAGAAGTTGCCGGCAAAACGAGACGGAAACGCTCTCCGTCAAGAGAAGCGCAAAGGCCCTCTCCGCAAAACGGAAAGGGCCCGCGCGCAATCAAGTGACTATTTTACTTGATGTTGTACTTAGCCATGAGGGCGTCAACGGTACCGTCGTCGGTCAGGTCCTTGATGGCCTGGTTGATGTCGTCCTTGAGCTTGGTGTTGCCCTGGTTGATGGCGATGGCGTACTCCTCGCCGGTGCTGACCTGCTTGATGGTCTGGCAGGTGTTGAACTGCTCGGCGGTCAGCTGGCTGGCAACGGAGCGGTTGGTGACTACGGCATCGCCCTTATCGGACTGCAGGGCGCTGAAGCACTCGGTGGCGTCCTTGTAGGGGACGATCTTGGCCTTGGGGAAGTTCTCCTGGGCAAAGGCCTCGGCGGTCGATCCAGACTGGACGATGATGGTAGCGTCGGCGTTGTTGAGCTTCTCGCTGTAGTTGTCGGCCGTGATGTCGGTGTTATCGACCTTGGTCACGATAGCCTGATCGTCCATGTAGTAGGAATCGGAGAAAGCGACTTCCTTCTCACGCTCGGGCGTGTCGGTGATAGCCGCGATGGAAACGTCATACTTGGCGCCCGAAGCAACGCCGGGGACGAGCGTGTCGAAGTCGTTGTTGACGTACTCGACATCCAGACCCAGCTTGTCACCGATAGCCTTGATGAGCTCAAGGTCAAAGCCCTGGTAGTCGCCGTTGTCGTCCTTGTACTCAAACGGAGCGTACTCGGCAGAGGTGCCGACGGTCAGCGTACCGTCCTTGACGAGCGCGTACTCCTTGGAGCCATCGACCTTCTCGACCTTCGCGTTGTCAGAGCTGCTGGAACCGGCATCGGAACCAGAGGTGACGTTGGACGAGCCGCAGCCCGTCAGTGCGAGGGCGAGTGCCATGGCGCCCGTGGCGGCAAATGCGCCAAGCTTCTTGAGCTTCATAATCAGTCTCCTTCCAATGACCCCACGTGATTCAGGGGCCTGCAAAAACTGAGGGTTATTATGCACCCGCTTGGAAGAATCCGCAATTAGAAAACTGATTGAAACAAACCCATAACGTGAATGGAGCACTCCACTTTATGACAGTCATTACTGCTGCAACGACCTTAACAGTTTGATTTCAGCCGCATAACCTGCAAGTTCGTTCGGTGTCTCCAAAATGAATGGCAATGCGCGCAAGCGGCTATTCGATACAATATTCTGTATAACCTGCATACCGCCGCCAAACTCCTCGCTGCCAAGATATCCCTTGCCGATGCACTCGTGACGATCTTTATGGGCGCCACAGGGGTTCTTCGAATCGTTGATGTGCACGGCACGCAAACGGTCGATACCCACCACGCGGTCGAACTCGTCGAGTACGCCGTCCAGATCATGGATGATGTCGTAGCCGGCATCGCTCACATGGCAGGTGTCCAAACAAACGCCCAGCTTATCGGACAGCTCTGCACACTTGGCGGCAACGCCCTCGATAATGCACGCCAGCTCTTCAAAGCTACGGCCCACCTCGGTGCCCTTACCCGCCATGGTCTCGAGCAATACCGTCGTCTGCTGTCCCTCAAACATCACCTGGCACAGCGTGTCGACAATCATCTGAATGCCGGCGTCTGCCCCCTGTCCCACATGCGCACCGGGATGGAAGTTGTAGTAGTTGCCGGGCAGTGCTTCCAGACGCTGCAAATCTTCCGCCATAGCCTCCAAGGCAAACTCGCGCGCTCGCTCCTTAGCGGAGCAGGGGTTATAGGTATACGGGGCATGCGCCACCAGCGGTCCAAAGTCGTTTTGCGCCATAAGCTCGCGCAGAGCCGCCACGTCATCCATGTCAAGGTCTTTTGCCTTGCCACCGCGCGGGTTGCGCGTAAAGAACGCAAAGGTATTGGCACCAATGGACAACGCCGTCTCCCCCATTGCCCGATAGCCCTTCGTCGTCGAAAGATGACACCCGATCGTTAGCATCTCCAGCTCCCCCTCATCAGTTGCGGTGAAATAGTTCCTGTCGATGCCCTATTCTGCCGCAAACAGGAACTATTCCACCGCAACTTATAAAAGGGGCATCAGGAACGCGTTTTGCAAAAGGCTTTAAGCGCGGCCGTTACGAGGCCAGGCTGGAAACGTCGGCGCACATCGTCGAGACGCTCAGGAATATCGATGTGCTGCGGGCAGTGACGTGCGCATTTGCCGCATTTGACGCAATTGCTCACCAACTTGGGCTCACTCGTCCGCACCGCGCTCGCCGTAAAATACTGCGACAGGCCCGTAAACCAGCTGTGCGCATAGCTTGCGTTGTAGGCGGCGAAACACCCAGGGATATTGATGCCTTTGGGACACGGCATGCAGTAGCCGCAGCCCGTACAGGGCACGCGATTCGATTTCTCAAACTCTCCCAGCACACGCGCGATGGTATCGAGCTGCTCTGTCGTCATCGAATTCGGCAGTGCGCGATCCGCCAATGCCGCGTTCTCGTCCACCTGCGCGGTATCGGTCATGCCCGAAAGCAGCATCGTGACCTGAGGATGGTTCCACACCCACGAAAGGCCCCAAGCAGCCGGCGTCTTCAGGTACGGATCGCGTACGTCATCGAGCACGGCGCGGGCCCGCGGAGGCAGCTTGCCCGCCAGGCGTCCGCCCAAAAGCGGCTCCATCACAAACACCGCGAGCCCGCACTCGGCGGCTGCTATAAGTCCCGCCGTTCCCGCTTGGTAGCGCTCTCCAGCGTAGTTGTACTGAATCTGGCAAAAATCCCAGTCATACGCGTCGAGCATCGTCAGGAAGTCCGCCGCACTGCCGTGATACGAAAAACCTATCTGGCGAATACGCCCCGCAGCCTTTTGGTGCGCAATCCAGTCCTCGATGCCCAACGCCACCACGCGCTCCCACTGGGCGGGCGAGGTAATGTTGTGCATAAGGTAGTAGTCGATATGGTCGGTCCGCAAACGGTGCAGTTGCTCGTCAAAAAAGCGGTCGAAATCCTCCGCACATTTGCACGAAGCGTGCGGCAACTTAGTCGCCAGCAACACCCGGTCATGCAGCCCCAAGCGCTCAAGTGAGGCGCCCACGCACACCTCGTTACCGGGATAAAGATACGCAGTATCCAGATAATTAATCCCCTGTTCCACCGCACGGGAAATGATGGCATCGGCCGTCTTCGCATCGGGGTGTCCCGGCGCACCGGGAAATCTCATGCAGCCCAGACCCAGAGCAGATATTCGGTTACCACTTTTGGGGTCAACGCGGTATTGCACGGCCCCTCCTTTCGCCATCAGCGCCCCGGCAAGACGAAACACAATGGTCACGCGACCGAAACATCGTGGAATCGCAATCGAGAACGTATCGTAACGCAGCAGAAATCGAGCCGTCACGACACCGCTTTAACATCAGCAAAAAGCCCGATGAAAGGAGCCAAGCGTGACCACACGCGAGGACGTCTACCTCTACCCCGGCGAGCAGTACATCCTCTCGGTCGACCGCTATCAGATCGAAGTCATGGACCATCTGGACGAGCTTCCTGCCACAAGCGCCGTCATCTTCTGCACCTTCCCCAAGGTGCGCGATGGCGTCGGATTCCTCGCGCGCGTTTTTGCGGTCTGCCCTGCAGCGTAGCGTCCAGGCAAACGTTTCTTTTTTATAACAGCCGCTCCGCGCACCCACCAATCACCCTGGCAGCATACTATCCATCAGGCGCCCCTTACGCGGGCGCCTTTTATATGGGGAGATGATTCGCATGCAGATCAACAAGGTCGCCTTTATCGGCAAGGGCGGCGTGGGCCTGCTCTACGGCAGCATGATTGCCAAGGCCCTCGGCAATGACGCCGTCGAATACGTTATGGACGACGCGCGCTTTGAGCGCCACGCGGGTGATGCGCTCACCGTCAACGGCAAGCCCTGCGCGCTCAAGTCCGTCCGCGCGAGCGAGGCGACGCCCGTCGACCTGGTCATCCTCACGGTCAAGACAACCGGGCTCGATGTGGCGCTCAAAACCCTGGAAAGCGTCGTGGGACCCGACACGCTGATCGCGTCGCTGTGCAACGGTATCACGAGCGAGCAAAAGATTGCCGAGCGCTTTGGCTGGGAGCATACCGTTCTTGGTATTTGCCAGGGCATGGACGCTGTGTTTCTCAACGGAGAGCTCACCTTTACCAACACGGGCGAAATCCGCTTTGGCGCGGCGGCCGGTACGGATCCCGCAGCCATCACCGCAATCGACGAGCTCTACACGCGCTGCGGCATCGCACACACCGTCGAGAGCGACATTGCGCACCGCATGTGGGCCAAACTCATGCTCAACGACGGCATCAACCAGACCTGCATGGCCTACGGCGGCACGTACGGAAGCGCCACGGAGCCGGGCTCCGAGCAGCGTCGCTGCCTTGTTTCCGCCATGCGCGAAACGCTTGCGGTCGCCAACGCCGAGGGCGTTGAGCTGACCGAGGCAGACCTGACGCAGATGGTGCACCTCATCGAAGGAATCGATCCCGCCGGCATGCCCTCGATGGCGCAAGACCGCGTCGCGCGGCGCAAAACCGAGGTCGAGGAGTTCGCCGGCACCATCTGCCGTCTGGCGGCCAAGCACGATATCCAGGCACCGCAGAACGAATGGCTCTATCAGCGCATTCGCGATATCGAGGCAAGCTGGTAGCGCCCGACTCACCACGTCAACAGACTCAACAGCAAAGCCGCCGCAAGGGCACTCCCCTTACGGCGGCTTTCATCTTCATCTATAACCAGTAGTCGATGTCCCGACGGTCAGAGCTGCGACTCCGAGGCCTGGCCCTCATCGTCGCGACAAAGGACTACACCCGCACTTCCCAGCAGCGCGGCCGCAATCAGCGCGCCAACCACGATTGGAGCAGCCCCGCATGACCCCTGCATGCCCGCAATGAGCGCGGCCGTAGGACCAAGGCAACCAAGCACCAATGCGACGGCGGCAACGGCGATATCTCGAGCGTTCACAAGACCACTTCCTCCAAGAGAAAGACCTTATTTCTCATGAACTAGTGTGCCCCGCGCCCATATGCGCGGCGTACTGCCACGGTAAGCGCTCTGTTAACTCAAGCACGCACAAAAAACGAACGCCCTTACGTTGCCCAAAGGCTCGGTAAAGACGCCCGCCCGTCATGTCCTATTGGCTTATGGCAGATTACCAGCCAGTGTAGTAGTCGGTGGTTCCGGCAGCGCAGCCGGAGTCATAGACCTTGCACTCGCCCTTGGAACCGGTAAACGTAGAGCCTTGGGCCTTATCGCCCGCGGCAACGACGTAGTAACCATCGGAATCGCGCCAAAAGCCCTCGGAATCCTGCGTCCACTCGCCCGTGCGGTGGTGATACAACACGTTGCTGCTGTAATAAGTCTCGCGGCGGCCGTTATAGTTATTGACGCCGCTCGAGCGCGTCAGACCCGAGCCGTTCGCGTAATACGCAGCAGACGTATAAGACGAGCCGGAGCCGGCGTTGTAATACGAAGCCTGAACGGCCTCAGCGGCCTCGGCTTCGGCTGCGGCAGCCTCGAGCGCCTCGCGCTTGGCATCCTCAAGCGTGGAGCGAAGCTCGTCGAGCTCGGTCGACTTGGCGTCGACTTCCCCCATCGTCAACAGGCTACCCGCACCGTCGATGCAACCCTGCAACACAGCGCGCTCGTCATCGGTAGCATAGTCGCCATACATATTCATAATGATCTGAGCGCGCATCTCCAGGGAATCGCGCTTTGCCCCCATCGAGGCGTTCCACTCCTGCATAGAGCCATAACCGTCGCCGCGGTAGTCGACGGGCTGCACCAGCGTCGCCTCGGACGGCGCAGATCCGACCGTATCGGATAGTGTTGCCGCGTGGGCATCAGTTGCGCCGGCGCCCGCCAAAAGTGCCACGGTCAGAGCGGCGGAAAGGGCGGCGGCTTTCGGTTTTCGTGAATCGATCCTCATGTAGCTGGAAACCTCCGTAGTGCGTTTTTGCTGCGTTTGAGCTGCGTGTGATTTAATCGCGCTGCATAGTACCCCGAGCAAATCGCGACCTGCGGTTTTACTCAAAAGGCGCACGTCAATTGCGTAAAACTCACATCCTCTCAACAGGAGTTTTCCACATCTCGATTGCATAAAGCGTGTCAAAAACCCTGTTTTTGCACCCTCTCTATGCAAAAACGACGCCTGTGCAACCATTGTTCGCACAGGCGCCTTGAGCAGGCATTTTATGCAGTTATACCTATCGAGTCGCAAGGGGTCCTTGCACAAGTCGCCTTACTCGTCCAGCGCGGCAAAGGCCTGCTTCAGATCCCAAATGATATCCTCGGCGTTCTCGGTACCGATGGAAAGACGGATCGTGGAGGGCGTGATGTTCTGCTCGGCGAGCTCCTCGGCAGAGAGCTGGGAGTGCGTGGTGGTAGCCGGGTGCACGACGAGCGACTTGACGTCGGCCACGTTGGCGAGCAGCGAGAACACCTGCAGATGATCGATGAACTTCCATGCAGCCTCCTGGCCACCCTTAATCTCAAAGGTAAAGATCGAAGCACCGCCACGGGGGAAGTACTTCTGATAGAGCTCGTGATCGGGGTGCTCAGGCAGGCTCGGGTGATTCACCTTGGCGACGTGGCTGTCGCCAGCCAGGAACTCAACGACCTTCTTGGTGTTCTCGACATGACGGTCGACGCGCAGCGACAGAGTCTCGGTGCCCTGGAGCAGGACCCAGGCGTTGAACGGGCTGATGCAGGCGCCCTCGTCACGCAGCAGGATAGCGCGGACATAGGTTGCGAAGGCGGTGGGACCGGCAGCCTCGGCAAACGAAACACCATGGTAGGAGGGGTTGGGCTCAGCGATCTGGGCGTACTTGCCACTCGCCTTCCAATCGAAGTTACCGCCGTCGACGATCACACCGCCCAGCGAGGTACCGTGGCCGCCGATGAACTTGGTTGCGGAGTGGACGACGATGTTGGCGCCGTGCTCCAGCGGACGGAACAGATACGGGGTGCCGAAGGTGTTGTCGACGACAACCGGCAGACCGTGCTTCTTGGCAATCTCGGAGATGGCGTCGATGTTGGGGATGTCGGAGTTGGGGTTGCCGAGCGTCTCGAGATAGATGACCGTGGTGCTGTCCTTGATGGCACCCTCAACCTCTTCCAGGTTATGGGCATCGACAAACGTGGTCTCGACGCCAAACTGGGAGAGCGTATGCTCCAGCAGGTTGTAGGAGCCACCGTAGATGGTCTTCTGAGCCACCACGTGGTCACCAGCCTGGGCAAGAGCCTGCAGGGTATAGGTGATGGCAGCAGCGCCGGAGGCGACGGCAAGACCTGCCACGCCGCCCTCGAGCGCGGCGATACGGTCCTCGAAGACGCCCTGGGTGGAGTTGGTCAGACGGCCGTAGATGTTACCGGCGTCGGCAAGACCAAAGCGGTCGGCGGCGTGCTGGGAGTTGCGGAACACATAGCTCGTGGTCTGGTAGATAGGCACGGCACGGGAGTCGGATGCGGGATCGGCACTCTCCTGGCCAACGTGCAGCTGCAGGGTATCGAAACCAAAGGTGTGCTCGGGGTTGTTGATGAACTGGCTCATGATGATCTCCTTGATCGAACGAAAGTAAGTAAAAAGAGAGAAGTAAGTCGCTGTCTCCTGATCACGCCGACGGGCGCAAACAGGAGCCCGGCATTCGTCTTGGTAAGCAATTCATATGCGGGCCTCCTTTCGCGTCCCGATTCCGTAGTCGGCTTAATAACCTACCGCCTTTGTGTGTTTTGAATAGTACGGGCATTGTCTTCCTCGGTCAATCACTAAAAAGCGCTAACTTGTTATCTGTTTTATAGATAACTATCGAAAGGATGGCGTCGATGACCCTTCAGCAGCTTCGTTTTCTGATCGCCGTGGCAGAGTCCGGCTCAATCAACGCCGCAGCTCAGCGCCTCTATACCGCTCAGTCCAACATCTCAAACGCCGTCAAAAGCCTGGAACAGGAACTCCATCTGGAGATCTTTACGCGCTCCAGCCGCGGCGTCACGCTCACCAACGACGGCACCGAGCTTTTGGGCTATGCGCGCCAGGTCGTAGAGCAGGCCGACATGCTCGAGGCACGCTACGAGGACGGCGGCACCCCGCAAGCCCGCCTCGCCATTTCCGCCCAGCACTACGCCTTTTCGGTCGAGGCCTTTGTCAACGTGGTCGAGCGCTGCCGCGACAGCAAGTTCGAGTTCATCATGCGCGAGACCACCACATCGCAGATCATCGATGACGTCCGTGCGTTTCGCAGCGATATCGGCATTCTGTATCTGGATGACTTTAACGCCCGCGTTCTGCAGAAGGCCTTCGCCGATGCCCGCGCAAGCTTCCATCCCCTATTCGACGCGACGGTCCACGTATTCGTCAGCGAACGCCACCCGCTCGCACGCCGCCCTCAGCTGTCCCTTGCCGACCTCGCGCCCTATACGCGCTACAGCTTTGAGCAGGGAACCTCAAACTCCTTCTATTACGCCGAGGAACCTTTTAGCTATATCCCTTGCGACCGCAACATACGAATCTCGGACCGCGGAACACTTACCAACTTACTTATCACGTCGAACGGTTACACCCTGTCGACCGGAGTCCTCTCCAATGAAATGCAATGGGGTATGGCATCGATCCCGTTAGCAGACGCCCCAACGATGCACGTTGGCTACATCATGCACGACGAGCGCAAGCCCTCTCTCCTCTTGCAGCAATACCTCGACGAGCTCAACCGCATCATCCATGCCAGCTAACAGTCGGAAGACGGGGTAGAAATCGTAGATTGCTGGCCCCAGGCGGGCATGGCGCTACAATGGTCACTCACATGAAATGCACTCAAAGAAAGGAAGCCCGTGAAGGTCATCATCTATACCGACGGCTCGGCCCGATCAAATCCGGGACGCGGCGGCTACGGCGCCGTGCTCAAATACACCAACCCCGCCGGCAAGACCTTTACCTCCGAGCTTTCGCGCGGCTACGCCAAGACCACCAACAACCGCATGGAGCTCATGGCCGTTATCGTGGCGCTCGAGGCACTCAACCGCCCCTGCGAGGTCGAAGTCCATTCCGATTCGCAGTACGTCGTCAACGCCTTTAACAAGCACTGGATCGACGGCTGGAAAAAGCGCGGGTGGAAAACCGCCAACAAGCAGCCCGTCAAGAACCGCGACCTGTGGGAGCGTCTGCTTGCCGCAAAGAGCCAGCATAAGGTGGAGTTCATCTGGGTGAAGGGGCATGCCGGCCATGAGCTCAACGAGCGCTGCGACGAGCTTGCCACCACCGCAGCCGACGGAGCCAACCTCGATATCGACGCCGGCTTTAACGAGAGCGACCTGTAGCGGCGTTTTCGCACGCTTTTGCGTCCCCCTCGCGCTACACTCGTCCTGTAGACCAAACAATGCAAGGGGGACACATGCTGCGCATAGCGACCATCGGCACATCCATGATCACCGACGACTTTATCCAAGTCGTCAATGCAAACGACCAGGCTGTATTCGTAGGCACGCTCTCGCGCAACGCCGAGCGCGGCGCTGCCTTTACCACTGAGCGCGGCGGCGAGCGCAACTTCACCGCACTCGACGAGCTCGCGTCCGCCGCCGACGTCGACGCCGTCTACATCGGCAGCCCCAACGCGCTCCATTACGAGCAGGCGCTCGCCTGCATCGCCGGCGGCAAGCACGTTATCGTCGAAAAGCCCTTCTGCGCCACCGAAGCGCAGGCGCTGGAAGTCTTCCGCGCTGCCGAGGCAGCAGGTGTCGTGGCCCTCGAGGCCATGCGCCCGCTCCACGACCCCGCTTTCCACGCCATCGAGGACGCTCTGGGCGAAATTGCGCCCATTCGCCGCGCCTCACTGCGCTTTGGCAAGTACTCCTCGCGCTACAACGAAATCCTCGCAGGACGCGCCAGCAACATCTTCGATTGCAATATGGCATCGGGTTCCCTCATGGACATTGGCGTCTACACCGTCGAGCCCATGGTCGAGATTTTCGGCATGCCCTCCGGCCTTACGAGCATGACTACTCTGCTCGACCCCACCACGCGACAGCTCACGCACGGCCCCATCGATGGCTGCGGTTCCATCCTTGCCAGCTACGGCGGTGGCCGTATCTCCGTCGAGCTCGCGCACTCCAAAATTACGAATGACCTGCTGCCCTCGCAGATCGAAGGCGAGCGTGGCACTATCCAGATTGACCATCTGTCCACGCCCCGCAACGTCCGTATCGACTATCGCGGCGATGTCGTACGCGGATCGGCGACCGAGGCGCCGCGCGAGCAAGGCGGCAACGGACGCGCGCTCGACCTTCCCAAGTCAAGCAACACCATGGAATACGAGCTCGCGGACTTTATCACCGCCATCGACGGCATCGATAACGTTAAGGAAGAGATTTGGGAGACCCCGGCGGGACGCCACGAGCTTGGCCACTACCGCGATGTCACGCTCGTCTCGCTGCGTATCATGGATGCCGTGCGCCAGCAGGCCGGCATAACCTTCCCGGCCGACGCAGGCAAGCAGGCATAGCGATGGGCCTCTTCGATACGTTCTTCTCCAGCGTCACCGGCGGCAGTCGAGAGCCTCAAAAACCATCAAACGTCGAGCTCGAGCTGCGCCGCAGGCTTACTGTGCTCGCAAGCGACGAGGCCACTCAAGACGCTCCCCTGCGCTATTTCCTGCGCTGGGAAGGGCAAGTCCAGGGCGTCGGTTTTCGCTTTACCAACACCAACCTCGCGCAGGCACGCGCACTCACCGGCTGGGTGCGTAACATGGAAGACGGCTCAGTCGAGATGGAGATACAGGGGGCTCCGGCAAACATCCTATCTCATCTCGAGGCGCTTCATGCCTCCTACGAGCGCATGGGAACGCGTTTTCGCCTCGTAGACGCCCAGACCCGAGCCCCACTTGCCAATGAAGACGGTTTCATTCCTCGTTATTAGTATTGTGTGCTAAATACGGTATCATTTACCTACGACCGTTGATAGAAAAGAGGCGAGGCGCATGGCGGTGCAAAGAAGGAATACCAGGCAGCGAAAGCTGGTTCTCGACGCCGTGCGCCAAAGCTATAACCATCCCACCGCCGACGAAATCTACAACGTCGTGCGCGCGCAGGATGACAAAATCAGCCGTGGTACGGTCTACCGCAATCTCAATCTCTTGGCCGACGCTGGCGAGATCCTCTCCATCAAGACGCCGGGCGGCAGCCGCTTCGATCGCACGATCGAGCCGCATGCGCATATCATCTGCACCTCGTGCAGCCGCGTCATCGATGTACCGCTCCCCTTCGATGCCCAGCTCGACGCCAAGGCGTCCGAGCAAATCGACTGGCACGTCACGTCGCACTACACCATCTTCGAGGGTCTCTGCCCCGACTGCCGGTAAATGTTTGGAACATGCCTTAAAATCCACCTTTTCGCACTTTGCAGCAAAAAATAGATTTCTAGGTATGTCCCGAAAACCTACTCGGCGAGCAGACGGCGCAGCTCCTCTTCGACCGTGCGCACGTAGCGGACGTGGTCGTTGATGCCACGCATAGAGGGATTGCAGCTCTCCATTAGATAAGGATGGCCCACTACGTTGAGCATGTCGCGGTCGTTTTCGTTATCGCCAAACGCCATCATCTCATCGGGCGAAATACCCAGGGCACGACCGTAATCGGCAAGCGCGGAGCCCTTGCCCGAACCGAAACCGATAAAGTCCGTCCATTCGGTTCCCGACGTCATCACGTCAACACGGTCGCTAAAGAGGCGCTCGAAATACTCCAGGGCCGCCGGCTGATCCACCTCGGGCGTCTGGAAGGCAATCTTAATGACATCCTCGTCGATGTCCTCGGGACGGCCGACCACCGCCACATCGCAGTGGACCTCATAGCGCAAATGGTCGACGAACGCATCGTTGCCGCTTATGGTGTAGAGGTGCCCCTCGCAGGAAAGGGTAACGTCGGCATGGGGGTAGGCGACCACGGCATTCGCGATATCCATCGCCAGGTCACGCTCCATAGAGCGCTTGACAACGGCACGCCCCTCGCTCATCACCAGGGCTCCGTTTTCGCATACATAGGCGAGCTCATCGGCCACCGGGGCAAACAGGTAGCGCAAGCTCGCATATTGACGGCCGCTCGCCGGCATAAACACGATACCGCGACGATGCAGTTCATCGATGAGTTCAAAGGCCTCGGAACGCGGCTCGCGCTCCCCCGGATGCAGCAACGTGCCGTCCAAATCGCATGCAATCAGCTTGATTCCCTCAAGACCCATATGCTTCCCCAAAGCCTCCTATCAACAGCAAGACGGACCTTGATTGGTCGCCCCTCAAAGCCCGCCTTGCGTATATACGCGCTTAGCCGCGCGTCTTTTTTACGATGGTAAAGTCGGGAGCCATGCTCACGACGGCCTCCGCCGCACTCGATGCAAAGCGCCGGTCCGCATCGAGTTCACGGGTAACCACCGAGAGCCGAACACCCTCGACGCCCCGGAGCATGCGGCCCAAAACAGGCTGCACCGGCGTATACATGCGCACGGTATGCTCGTCCGAATCGCCTCGGAAAAGCGGCGCGTGCATATTGCCGATCTCCCAGCACGCATGCGCGAGCGCGATCGGATCCATGCGGTCGACTTCGACCAAATAAACCTCGGCGCTGCGCAGGCGCACGACAACCGCCACGGGCACCATGCCCGAACGGTCGATGGCGAGCACGTCGCCATCGGCAAGACGACCGCCGTCGGCAGCATCCAGCCGAACATCGACCGTGCGCCCCAGCTCCGTCACGCCCGCAAACGCGCATACATCAGCCCGGTCCCAATCGAACAGTAGCTCGTCAACTTCAAAGACGCCGCCCAACTTCCGGCGAAGCAGGAGTTCATAGGACGGATCGTTGAGATTTCCCAAGCATGTCGTCGAAACCAAGCGTTCAGGCATACTCTAACCCTCGACCTCAACGAGCTCGATATCAAAGTTGAGGTCCTTGCCGGCCAGCTCGTGGTTGGCGTCGAGCGTCACAGCCTCGGGCGTTACGTCGATGACCACGGCGGGAACGGGCATACCGCTCGGCGTGGACAGGAAAAGCTTCATGCCCTTCTCGATCTGCTCGATGTTGGGAACCTGTTCGGCCGGGAAGGTCAGAACCATCTCGGGATTGTGCTCGCCGTAGGCATCGGCAGCAGGAATGTGCACGGACTTCTTCTCGCCCACCTGCATGTCGACAACAGCGGCGTCGAAGCCCTTGATCATCTGACCGGCGCCGCAGGTGAACTCCAGCGGCTCGCCGCGATCGTAGGAGCTATCGAACTGCGTGCCGTCATCGAGCGTGCCGCGATAATGGGTCTTGACCTTCTTGCCCTGGTTGGACATGGTAACCTCCGTGATAAGGGCGGCGCACAACGCGGGCCGCCGTGAACATATGGCGCTAACTATACCCTAGTCATACAATTCAATGACAGTTTGCAAAGAAACGCTGCAACCGGAGGAACCATGGCATATCCCGTATTTGACCTACACTGCGACACTGCCGACCGAATCGGCTGGGCCACGCTCGATCTCGACCTGCGCTTTACCGCCGGCACCGACGGTTATTTCCCCGGCGACGAAACGCATCCGCAAGATTTCGACCTCATCGAGGGTAACGCCTGTGCCATCTCGCTCGCAAAGATCGGCAACACGCCGTGGGCACAGTGCTTCGCCACGTTTGTCCCCGACGAGATTCCCACCGCCCACGCCGCGCGCTTCCAGGCGCAGATCATGGCGCATATGAGCGGCCAGGCAATGCTCAACCACGACCGTATGGTCAACGTGCGCAGCGCCGCAGACATTCGCTCCGCGCTCAAGGACGGCAAGGTCGCTTGCATCCACACCATCGAAAACGCCACGTTCTTTGCCGAGGACCCCGCGCTGATCGAGGTGCTCAAGAGCCTGGGCGTGCTTATGTCGTCACTCAGCTGGAACGCGCAGGGACCGCTCGCGAGCGGCCACGACACCCACGCCGGCCTCACCGCCGCCGGCATCGAGGCGCTTACGCAGATGGAGCACGCCGGCATGGTGCTCGACGTCTCCCACCTCAACGATGAGTGCTTTGACGAGGTCGCCGCCCGCGCCACGCGCCCCTTCGTCGCCAGCCACTCCAACTCCCGTGCGGTTTGCGGCGCCAAACGCAACCTTACCGACGACCAGTTCCGCACCATTCGCGACATGGGTGGCATCGTCGGCCTCAACTACTGCAGCGAGTTCCTTTCCAACGACGCAACCGACAAGACCGCCGCAGACGTCACCTTCGACCAGCTGGCGGCGCATATCGAGCACTGGCTCGACCTGGGCGGCGAGGACGTCATCGCGCTCGGCGGCGACTGGGACGGCGCCACGGTGCCCGCTTTCCTCTCCGATGCCAGCAAGATGCCCGAATTCCAGAACATGCTTTCCAAGCATTTTGGCAAGACCGTGATGCAAAAGCTCTGCAGCGACAACGCGCTTGCCTTCTTCGAGCGTTATTAATTTCACATCCCTTGAGCGGGCCGGCATGCCGAACGGTCGACATGCCGGCCCGTCCCCGATCTGAAGGACCGCTTTTGACGCAGCAGTTTACGATTTCCGCATCCCGACCGGATGGGACGACCATCCCCGTCGTCGTTACCAAAAAGCGCGTCAAAAACTTCAACCTACGCGTCACATCGAGCGGCGAGGTCCACGCCAGCGCACCGATCGGCGCCAGCCGCGAGCGTATCGAAGCGTTTGTGAAGCGCAACAGCGCCTGGATTATCAGCCGACTTGCCCAGCGCGAGCAACGTCAGGCGACGGCACGAGAGCCGCTCAGCCCCTCGTCCATCATTGCACTTTGGGGCAAGCCCATCACGGTACAGGATGCACTCGATCACAACTTTGCATCACCCGCACCGCGACCCAAACAGGCCACCTTCGCAAGTTTTATGGGTACCGATGAATCGGACGAAGGCCCGCAGGCCAAGCGGCACGCAATCCTCGACGGCCTAACGTCCGACGAGCTCCAAGCCCACATCGACCAGCTCTACGCGTCCGAGGTCACCGCAGCGCTACGCGACATCGTGCACGCGTACGAAATCGCAATGAGCGTCACCGTGGCCCGCGTCTCCGTGCGCAGCATGAAAACGCGTTGGGGCTCCTGCACACCCAAAACCGGCGCCATTCGCATCGCGCGCGAGCTCGCCGCCTACCCTGTCGAATGCCTCGACATGGTTGTCGCCCACGAGCTCGTCCATCTGCTCGAGCCGAGCCACAATCAGCGCTTTCACGCCCTGCTCGACACGTACTGTCCCAACAATAGAGCACTGTCTCAGCGGCTCAAGCAGCCACCCCTCAACAAGCTCTAGCGTCGACTAGCGCACGCGCTCGATCTCGACGCCGCAGCTTGCCAGGGGCAGGCCAACAGGAGCCCACGGCTTATCGAGCTTTATGCGCACACCAAGCAGCGAGGGATAACGGCGCAGCAGCATCTGGGCTGTCCCCTCGGCTGCCGCCTCGATGAGCTTAAACGTATGCTCGCGCAGATAGCCATCGACATCGTGGCACACCGAGCCGTAGTCAATCGAAGCGTCCAGGTTATCGTGCTCCCCCGCCGTGCGCAGGTCGGCATAGAGCACCAGAGAAACGATGAACTTCTGACCCAGCGCGTTCTCCTCGGGATACACGCCATGGTTGGCAAAAACCTCAAGGCCGTCAATGACAATACGATCGGCATGGCGCAGATCGTCATAGCTCACGTGAGGCACCGCCGTTGCGGTGGATAATTCGCCCCTTCCACGGCGGGCGAGCTCAGCACCTTCAGTCTTGGTTGCATTCTCGGGCAGCTTCTTGTTGCTCATCGCGATCGTCTCCTTCGTTTAGAACCCCGACCGCGCAAACTAACTACACGCGAATCGACAGGTTCTTTTTATCATCGCTCCAGTTGCAAGCATTGCGCGCGGGGCATGCAAAGCAAGCGCGCGACGCTTTGTCGGCCGCATAGAGCAGACGCTCAAGCGGTTGGCTGTTCACGCGCAGCTTTCGATGGCCCAGAATGGCCGTCTTAATGGCTGCGGCATCGGCCGGCTCAAACGCCACGTCATCGGGCATGCCGCCGAGAATTGCATCAGCGACGCGTTCGCTTGCAACATCATGGGATATACCCGATTCATACTGTTCATCTTTGCCGATATCGTGAAGAAGTGCCGTGGCGTAGATGACCTCGCGGTCAAATTCGAGCTGTTCCTCGAGATTCTTGATCCACATAATGCGAGCGACATCGAGAAGATGGTCAATACCGTGGCGGCAGAAGATGCGCCCCGATTCCAACCGTGCAATGTTGCCCAGGTGCCGCCGGAACAGCCCGTTGGCACAAATGTAATCAATGCGAGGCATGGCACCAAAGGGGGCCAGGCCCGAAGCCATAAAGCCGCGACGCGACGTCCCCTCATCGGTCTTCGATGTAAAGTCGTTGACGACTCTCATGGTTAGCGGCCCAGCATCCTAAAGAAACGCTCCTCGAGCGCGGGATCGGTCTCAAAGACGCCGCGGCGAGCAAGCGTCACGGTCTTGGTGCCGGGCTTTTGCACGCCACGCATCGTCATGCACATATGCTCGGCCTCCATCAACACAATCGCTCCCTGGGGAGCGAGATAATCCATGAGGGCATCGGCAACCTGTGCGCACAGTTGCTCCTGCAGCTGAAGACGGCGGGCATAAACCTCAACCGTGCGGGCGAGCTTGGAAAGCCCAGCCACCCGACCGTTAGGGATATAACCAATGGCGGCCTTGCCATAAAACGGCAGCAGATGATGTTCGCACAGCGAGTAGAACGTGATGTCGCGCTCGATAACCAAATCGTTCGAAGCGACGGCAAAGGTTTTGGACAGGTGTTCCTCGGCACTCTGGTCCATACCGCCGGCAATCTCACCATACATACGGGCAACGCGCGCCGGGGTCTCCAGCAGGCCCTCACGAGCTGGATCCTCGCCTATGCCCTCAAGCAACAGCTCAATGGCGGCCTCGACTTTTTCCTGATCGACCATCTGGGCCTCACTTTTCCGATTTCACGTTCGCGCTATGGTACCACGCCCTTCGGCATCGACCACAAGCTACATAGTATGGGTCGAATAGACCGGATCATCACGCCAAAGTTCAACCGCATCACAAAGCGCAACGCCCTCACGCTCAGCACGGGCGCGCGTAGCGTTCATATCGATCACGCGCTGGTTACTCGAGCCCCTAAAACGCAATGAGATATCATACAGATCCTGAACAAACGGGCCATCCACCAACATGTCGAGACAGGCAAGGATACGGTCCGTGACCTCGGTATGGTGGCGGCCTCCCGGCATAAGCTCCTCGAGCACATCGCCGGTGAAGCACCAAATAGTCTTCCCCGACCCCGCTGGATAGGCCGCGCGAACACGCTCGACAAAATCAACGAGTCCCGCCTGATTCTCGGGCTCCATAGGCTCGCCGCCCAGAATCGTCAGGCCGTCAATAAAGGGATGATCGAGGCTCTCGATAATCTTGTCCTCGACGGCACGATCAAACGGCTCGCCCGCGGCAAAGTCCCACGCGACGGAGTTAAAGCAATTCTTGCAGCCACGACGGCACCCGCTCACAAACAGAGAAGTGCGGACGCCTTCTCCATCAGCAATGTCGAAATACTTAATGTTCGCGTAGTTCATAGGTAACTCTCCCGGGAGGCCGGGACATATCATCCCGTCCTCAAACATTCTCGGCCTGCGGCCTGCGAAACTGCGGGCGGGACGATATGTCCCGACCTCATGCAAAGGGTAACTCAATGAACGAAGCGAACATCGAGTATAGGGTTCGTGGTCTAATAAAAACTGAGTTGCGGCTCAACCGCCATCGCAAGTAAATCGCAGCTGCAGCCCGAATTATTTCCGCTAAGAACTTCGAGGAGTGAGCAGACCGCGTACTGCATCTCAGCTACGTCAACTTGGCTGCCCCGTAGCGAGGCCCCGGACCTTTGCTCGATATGAGTTCCACACGAACAGGAGGCGCCAGTGGCGCCTCCGTCGTGAGCCAGGACTGTCCGAAATAGCGAGTAAAGGTCCGGGG
>URBQ01000001.1 GCA_900546115.1 uncultured Collinsella sp. | reverse complement strand
CCGCCCTTGGCGTTTTGCGATGAGGGGCGGTTTTAAAGCCGGTCCCAAAATCTACTCGGCGTCTGGGACCTCGTAGGTGGCCGTCGGCGTGTTGTCGCACACGACGGTAAAGCCGCCGTCCTTGTCGGCATCGACCGTCACCTGATCGCCCTCGCGCACCCTGCCGTCGATGATAGCGGCAGCGATGGCATCCACGACCTCGCGCTGAACCAGACGCTTGAGCGGACGGGCACCGAACACGGGGTCCAGGCCGCCCACGGCGAGCATCTGCTTGGCCGCCGGGGTGATGGCAAGCGTCATGCGCTCCTTAGCCAGGCGTGCGCGGACGTCGGCAAGCTGGATGTCGACGATCTTCTCGATCTGCGCCATGCCGAGCGGATGGAACACCACGATATCGTCGATACGGTTGAGGAACTCGGGGCGGAAGGTCTGGGCCATGGCCGCGTCGACCTGATGGCGCATCCCCTCCTCGTCCTTGCCGGAAAGCTCGGCGATAGCCTTGGAGCCCACGTTAGATGTCATGATGATGATCGTGTTCTTGAAGGACACCTGACGACCCTGGCCGTCGGTCAGACGACCGTCGTCGAGCACCTGCAGCAGCACGTTGAAGACATCCGGATGAGCCTTCTCCATCTCGTCGAGCAAGATCACGGAGTACGGACGACGGCGCACAGCCTCGGTGAGCTGACCACCCTCGTCGTAACCCACGTATCCCGGGGGCGCACCGATCAGACGCTGGACGCTGAACTTCTCCATGTACTCGGACATGTCGATACGCACAAGTGCGCGCTCGTCGTCGAACAGGCACTCGGCCAGCGCCTTGGCGAGCTCGGTCTTGCCCACGCCGGTGGGGCCCAGGAAGAAGAAGCTGCCGATGGGCTTGTCCGGATCGGAGAGGCCCGCGCGGCTGCGGCGCACAGCTGCGGCGACGGCGGAGACGGCCTCGTCCTGACCGATGACGCGCTTATGCAGCTCACCCTCCAAGCCCTTGAGCTTGTCGAGCTCGCCCTGCATCATCTTGGACACGGGCACGCCGGTCCAGGCGCTCACGACCTCGGCGATCTCGTCGGAGGTCACCTGCTCGTTGAGACCCTCGCCGTCCTGCTGCTTTTGTGCCTCGAGCGCAGCCTCGGAATCCTGAATCTGCTGCTGCAGACCCGGAATCACAGAGTAGCGCAGCTCGGACGCACGGCCTAGGTCGCCGTTGCGCGTCGCACGCTCCTCTTCGCTCTTGGCCTCGTCGAGCTGTCCCTTGAGCTCCTGCACGTGGTCGATGGCGTTCTTTTGGTTGAGCCAGCCGGCCTTTTGCACGTTGAGCTTTTCCTGGACCTCGGCAATCTCCTGGCGCAGGGCTTCCAGACGCTCCTTGGAGGCGTCATCGGTCTCCTTCATGAGCGCCTGCTCCTCGATCTGCAGCTGGGTGAGCTGACGCGTGGTGGCGTCGATCTCGACCGGCATGCTGTCGAGCTCCATGCGCAGGCGGCTTGCGGCCTCATCGACCAGGTCGATGGCCTTGTCGGGCAGGAAGCGGTCGGCGATGTAGCGATCGGAGAGGTCGGCGGCGGCCACGAGCGCGCTATCGGTGATATGCACGCCGTGGAAGATCTCGTACTTCTCCTTGAGGCCACGCAGAATCGAGATGGTGTCCTCGACGGTAGGCTCGCTCACCATTACGGTCTGGAAACGACGGGCGAGCGCCGCGTCCTTCTCGATGTACTTACGGTACTCGTCGAGCGTGGTCGCGCCGATCGCATGCAGGTCGCCACGGGCAAGCGCCGGCTTGAGGATGTTGCCGGCGTCCATGGAACCCTCGGTGGCACCCGCACCCACGATGGTATGGAGCTCATCGATGAACAGGATGACCTTGCCTTGCGCCTTTTGGACTTCCTTGAGCACAGCCTTCAAGCGGTCCTCGAACTCACCACGGTACTTGGCACCGGCGACCAGCGCGCTCATGTCGAGCTCGATGAGGTCGCGGTCGCGCAGCGTGCTCGGCACGTCGCCGGCCACGATACGCTGGGCGATGCCCTCGACGATGGCCGTCTTGCCGACGCCCGGCTCGCCAATGAGCACGGGGTTGTTCTTAGTGCGGCGGGACAGGACTTGGATGGTGCGGCGAATCTCGTCGGTACGGCCGATGACCGGGTCGAGCTTGCCGGCGCGGGCGAGGTCGCAGATGTTGCGACCATACTGCTCCAGCGCCTCAAACTGCGTCTTGTCCTCGGCAGACGTCACGCGGTCATCGCCGCGCAGCTCCTCGTAGACCTGCTCGATGCGCTCCTTGGTCACGCCGGCGTCGCGCAGCACGCGGCCGGCCTCGCCCTTGTCCTCGGCAAGCGCCATCAGCAGATGCTCGGTCACCACAAAGCTGTCGCCCATCTTGGTGGCCTTTTTCTCGGCCTTTTCGATGACGCGGACGAGCTCGTTGGACAGGCCCATCTGCTGGCCCTCGCCCGAAACCTTGGGCGCGTGGTCGATGGCATCTTGTGTGGAGCGTACGAGCTGGGCCGGGTCGGCACCGATGCGCTCGATGATCACGGAGATATTGCGCTCGCCGGCACCGAGCAGGGCGGACAGCAGGTGAATCGGCTCCACCGCGCCGGCCTGCGCATCGGCAGCCGTGCTCATGGCGGTCTGCAGCGCCTCGCGCGACGTCATTGCTAGCTTATCGATTCTCATGGAATCACCTCTCTTGGGGTGGCCGCCCTACGGGGCGGCTTCACGTTGTTCGAGAAGTATTGTTGCCAGCTTTGCGCGATCTTATACATAAATCTAAGTCTCTATATATAAGATTTTCTGAGTGATTGAAAGATAGGACTTGAGAGTGTCGGTCCGGCGCGACCGTGGAACCCAACTGTCTCAATCTGTAACATCTGGCAGCCCTTTTCGGTCCCAGGTGTTACAGATTGAGATGGAGTGCGGAGCCCCGCCCAAAAATCTCAATCTGTAACACCAGGCCCGCTTTTAACAGCCCAGCTGTTACAGATCGAGACAAACGGAACCACCACAAAGGGGACAGGCACCTTTGTGTTGGTCCACATCAACATCGAGCTCGCTCCTAATATCCGTTATTCCTGCTCGTATTGAGGTTAAAATGAACTGTGATTAAAGCATATTCATTTCTCTCGTTCTTGATAGCTCTTCGTCTCAAGGAGCAGATATGAAGTCGTCTTATTCTACTGCTCGCAACGTCATTGCCATTCTCGCCATACCCATCGTGATGCTCTTTCTTATCGTCGTCACACCCTTTTCCCTGGGTATCGCCTCGCCCTTCGATTTGTGCGG
This sequence comes from uncultured Collinsella sp., assembly GCA_900546115.1. Lineage (GTDB taxonomy): Bacteria > Actinomycetota > Coriobacteriia > Coriobacteriales > Coriobacteriaceae > Collinsella. Next base: position 103,147 of record URBQ01000001.1, on the reverse strand, counting down.
GATGGTCGACGCCGGCTCGCGTGCCACCTCGCTCTCCTTTATCTGCCGCGGTGTGCTCTACGAAGATGCAATTCCCACCGGGCTTTGGCGGTCAAAGCTGCCGCTGCTCGGTCAGGTCGACGGACGTTCTCCCTACTTCAACCTTGAACCTCAAGCGATGAACTATCTGATCGATGACCAACCCCTTGCCTCCATCACCCTCGCTTACGACTATGCTCCAAACACCGATGAGCGTCACATGAACCAAGTCCTCGACAAACTGCTTGAACAGTGCGGGCTCACCGATGAGGTCGGCCGAACCGTCGACAGCGACCAGAAATTAAAGCGAACAGAACTCCGCCGCATAGGAAAAATCAGAGAGCGAGGCAGAGCTGCCTACTGGCAGGCCTGGGCGATACGCGACAAAAGCGAATTTGGGCACAGCACCTATACGGTCACCGTCTTCACTAAAGATGGAATCAAGGACAATGTTGACGATTTCGCATCGTCCAAACTCGGCATCCCCAAAACGACCAAATCCGCCAGCCCGGACGAAATCCTGTAGAGGTTTTCATTGAAATGTTGCTCAACCCGAACGGCGACATCGAGCTCGCTCCCCACCACCACAAAGGTGCCCGTCCCCTTTGTGGTGGTTTTCGGCGATCATTTCCGCCCTACGATGCAAGAAGCCGCCGCAGGAACCATCCCTGCGGCGGCTTCTTTGGGTTGGCAGGGACCAATCGCCGGCGTTGAAGGCCGTTTTTAGTCTCTGACGTTGGCTTTTGGCCCCTTCAAGCTATCCGACAAATATCAATATCTTGATAGGATTTCATTCGAGCTCTTAAGCAGATATTCGCGCAGCAATGGAATCGAGAACCTCACCATGCCACGTGAGGGCGCATCGATAACCTGTGCCTTGATAAGTTGCCGTCGTGTCGCTGTCAGGCTCGCAGGGGGCAAGGAGAGCCCCGCTGCGATCTCTTTGGTCGGCACATTCCCCTCATGCTTGGCCATGGCAATGAGGTACTCAATCGCGCGAAGCGGCAAATCGGCAAGGGCAACGTCGAGCATGGAGCCCTCAAACTCCCCATACGCATCTTCAATGCCCTTCTGGGCATCCTCAAGTGAAATCGACGCATCGCGGTCGGCATGCCTGCGCGCATTCGCGAATACGCGATAGCCCACGAGTTGCACGAGATACGCATATCCCCTCGTAGCACAAGCCGTCATTTCAAGCGCCTTGCCATCCAAGTGCAAACCGGCACCTTCCACGGTTGAAGCCATCGAATCCGAAACATCCGACAGCGGAATCGAGGCGAGCTCCTCAGCCTTAGCTCGTTGTAGAAATGTAAGGGCACGGCCGTTGATGAGGTCCATTACGCCCATGGTCAAGCCAGCAAATACAAACGCGATATTCTTGCGTTCGCGGATAAGGTGCTGCACGGCCGCTGCAACGAGCCGCACGTCATCAGCATCCGCATCCTGTATTTCATCGACCGTCACCAGCAGACCGGCACCATGTTGCGTTTCCCGCGACGCCACGCTCGTCAAGACGCCCCGCAACGTCTCAGGCCCGGTCAAGGACTTAGATACGCCCGCTTTCACCACACCAAGACTTGCTTCTAAATGAAGCTCGGTATTGTCCGAGGTGCGTGCGAGCTCATGTTGGATGGCGTCGACGATACTGCCCGCCGCAGTCACGTCAACCACGCGCCAACCATACGACTTCGCAATATCGCCGAGCTCTGTCAACAGCGCCGTCTTGCCCGACCCGCGCGGGCCGGTAATGCGCATGAGCCTTCCGGGGGCGCCCACGCCTTCTTCGATGCCGTCCCTAAAATCATCAATAACCCGCTCGCGTCCGATAAGGACCGGAGGTTCAGCGCCAGCGGTCGGCTTAAACGGGTTGATTATCGTGCGCTTCAATGTCCCCACCTTCCTACTGTCGTCGTTATCGTGATTATAGTATCAATAGTGCAAATAGTGAAAGTAGTGAGAATAGTTCAACTATTTAATCATGCGGCCGTTTCCCGCCGCTAACAACTAAAGGTGCCAACAGTCCGCGTTGGACTCTAACAGGAAAACATTTGGCCCCTCAAAAACCACCGCAAGGGGCCTTTGTGGTGGTTTTCGCTCCAACACACCCCGCTGTCTCAACCTGTAACATCCAGCGGCCCTTTTCGGTCCCAGGTGTTACAGATTTAGATGAAGCGATCGACGGCAACCGTTTGTCTCAATCTGTAACAACTACTCGGCAAATTGGGGTCCAGATGTTACAGATCGAGATTAACCGCGGAGCCCCGTCCGAAAATCTCAACCTGTAACACCAAACCCGCTTTTTGCAGCCCAGCTGTTACAGATTGAGACCAATGAAACCACCACAAAGGCGCCTGCCCCCTTTATGGTGGTCCAGAGAAGAATCAGCCCCAATTACAAGAGGCGGCATCAAGCCCAGCCTACGTTTGGCGACCCCAAATCGAAGTCCAATGGGGCCTTTCAGCCCCCTCATTCCGGGCGGTCGCTTGCTTTTGAATATTGTCGTAAGATGGTATCATTTATCTTAATGATTGCATACTGTTTGCGAGGTGCCCCACCGTGAAACGCTCCACCTATATCGGCCTACTCGTCTTAGCGTTTGCGATTACCGCAGTCGGCGTGGGCATTATCTATCTCGCATTTCTCCCCGCCTCTGCAACGCAGGCGGTGATTGAGACCGTAAGCTATCCCATCGAAATCCTCACCGATATCGTCAAACCCGATTCGATCACCGTCGATTTTGACGGTACGCCCGCAGCGCTTGGGGTCAGCAACTATCCCCGAATCGAACTTGGGGCCACGCGCTATACCCAAGATGAGCAGCTTATCGGCAAGGCAACCAATTTACTCAAAGGCAAAACGTTTACGCGGTGGTACGGCGCCGCAATATATCGAGCCAAGAAAGGCCAAATGAATGGCGGGTATTATTCGACCCTTGAACTCGATGCGGCAAACGGGAGCAGACTGTGCAACGTCTCATACGATCCCGGCTACGTGGACAACGAAGGGCCGGGGGTCTATATCTCGGATGGCGACGTAATCTACGTCATGGAAGGCGACCAGACGGCAGTCGTCGATTTTATGGATCGGTGTACCGAGGATGCCTACGAACAAACCTGCGAGCCCGATCCACAGACAGCGCGCGACAGCGGCTCAGCACGCACTTGGCTATTTGACGATGAGATAACCTGGACCCCATCGAAATAAGAACCCGCCGGACAGGCACCTTTGTGGTGGTCCAAAAAGAAGCCGCCCCAATAAAAAGGGGCGGCATCAAGTAAGTCTATTTATTAGCGTCCTTCCAGACCCAACGAGAACGCAGAAATGTAGCCCGGGGCTTACCCTTTCCCGAACGCGGCCCTCGCGAAGCGCGTGAGCGGGCGGGAAAGGGTAAGCCCCGGGCGGACAATTAAGTGCGCTACTCGGCAGCGGCCTTGAACTTGTTGTAGTTGATCAGGCAGCCGGCCTTGACGATGGCACGCTCCTCTGCCGTCATATCGGCAATGTAGAGCTCAATCTGCTCGACCGCACCATCGGCGCGCACCACGTAGGCGGCGATGTCCTTCAGGTCGCCATCGAGCGCGGCACGGATACCCGGCACAAAGACGTAATCGCCCACCTCAAAGTTGGGCTCGGCCTCCATCTGGAAGGGCACCATGCCCCAGTTCATCACGTTGGAGCGATAGCGCTTGGTGGCGTACTCGTGGACGATGTTGGCCAGGCCGCCAATTACGCGCTGGCAGCTCGCGGCCTGCTCGCGGGCGCTGCCGTCGCCAGGCTTCTTGGCGTAAATCATGGAACCGAACTCGGTCGCCTTGGCATCGGCCGCGACACCCGCGCCGGCCAGCGCCTCAAACACACCGGCAAGCTCGGCATCGAACGCCGCCAGGTCGCCCGCGGACTCGCCGGCAACGCGACGCTTCTCCACAGCGTCGACCTCCTTGGAGCGACCCACGTAGGCCGGGTCGCGGCGGCTCAGCGTAAACTCAGCCAGGCCCAGCGGGTTGGAGCGGAAGGAGCTCGTCTCGCCCGAGGGAATGAGCTCGTCGGTCGTGGTGACCGGGTCCATGATCTTGGAGCAAACCTTGAGCAGGATGTCGTCGCCGAGCGGCTCCATCGCGGGCCACGGCTTGATGTTGGGGCCTTCGACCAGCTCGTCGGCAGGCTCCGCCTTGCCAAAGCCCCAGTACACGCGCTTCTTGTACGGCGCGTCGTCAAAGGTGTACTCGCAGGCCTCGTCCCAAGTGTCCTCGGGCAGGTCGGTCGCCGGCGTCAGGACGCCGCCGTTGGCAGCCGTTGCCGCAATGGAGCGGGCGTCCATCAGGGCCACGGCGCTCAGCTGGCCATTACCCGGCTTGGAACCCTCGCGGTTGGGGAAGTTGCGCGTGGTGTGACGGATCGAAAGGCCGTTGTTGGCGGGCGTGTCGCCGGCGCCGAAGCACGGGCCGCAGAATGCCGTGCGCACGATTGCGCCGGCCTCCATGAGGTCGTAGATGTAGCCGCGGCGTGTAAGTTCGAGCGCCACGGGCTGGCTCGTGGGATAGACCGACAGCGAGAACTCGCCGCAGCCGGTATTGGCGCCCTTGAGCACGCGGGCAGCCTGGACCACGGAGTCATAGTTGCCGCCCGAGCAGCCGGCGATAACGCCCTGCTGCACGTGCAGCTTGCCGTCGACGATCTTGTCGAGCAGGCTAAAGTGCGTCTTGCCCTCGCCGATCTTGGCGGCCTCGAGCTCCACCTCGTGCAGGATGTCCTCGAGGTTCTCGTTGAGCTCGTCGATCTCAAAGCCGTTGGAAGGATGGAACGGCAGTGCGATCATGGGCTTGATGCTCGACAGGTCGACCTCGACGCAACCGTCGTAGTAGGCGACATCGGCGGGCTTGAGCTCGCGATAGTCGTCGCCGCGGCCGTGCATGGTCAAAAACGCGTGCGTGTCCTCGTCGGTGGCCCAGATGCTCGACAGGCAGGTGGTCTCGGTGGTCATGACGTCAACGCCGTTGCGGTAGTCGGTCGTCATGCTCGCGATGCCCGGGCCCACAAACTCCATGACATTGTTCTTGACGTAGCCCTTGGCAAAGACGGCGCGAATGATGGCAAGCGCCACGTCGTGCGGGCCGACGCCGGGGCGCGGGGCGCCCGTGAGGTAGATGGCCACGACGCCGGGATAGGCGACATCGTAGGTGTCGCGCAGCAGCTGCTTTGCCAACTCGCCGCCGCCCTCGCCCACGGCTATGGTACCCAGGGCACCATAGCGGGTGTGCGAGTCGGAACCCAGGATCATCTTGCCGCAACCGGCGAAGTTCTCGCGCATAAAGGAGTGGATGACGGCGATGTGCGGCGGAACGAAGATGCCGCCGTACTTCTTGGCTGCGGAAAGGCCAAAGACGTGGTCGTCCTCATTGATGGTGCCGCCCACGGCGCACAGCGAGTTATGGCAGTTGGTGAGCACGTAAGGCAGCGGGAACTGCTCCATGCCCGAAGCGCGCGCCGTCTGGATGATGCCGACAAAGGTGATGTCGTGGCTCGCCATGGCATCGAAGCGAATCTTGAGTGCCTCGGGGTCGCCCGACGTATTGTGTGCCTGGAGGATCGAATACGCGATGGTGCCGCGCTTGGCATCCTCGGGTGTCTGCGTAATACCGCGCTCGGCAGCCTCGGCCGCAGGCACAACCTCGCTGCCGCCGCGCAGGTAGATGCCGTCCTCGTACAGCTTGACCATACTGTCTCCCACTCTGCCCAAAAGATTTGGGCGCATAGCATACATTCGTTCAATATCGTGCCATAGAACGGTTGCGAGTGGGTTACGAATCTCTGCGTTCACTTTATCTCAGTAAAGCAGAGGACGAGTTAGGTCCTGGGGAGGCAGACTTAGACGCTCAAATGACGAGAGTGGATAATCTCCCACTTTGAGCCTGCAAACAGGCAAAAAACGGGAGATTATCCACTCTCATTCTGCAGGTACTCATTTAAGTCTGTCCCCAATGAGTGCCTACAGGTCGCCGCCCGTGCCCAGCAGTTTGCGCATGACTTGCTCGGGGTTGACCGAGCCGTCGCGCGGGGCCAGGGCGGTGATCTTCTTCTGCATCTTGTACTCGTGCAGCTCGTCCTCGAGCTGGCGCACGCGTGCGCGGAGTTTTTCGTTCTCGCGCTCGCGCTCCTCGGCACGCTCCTTCATATCGAGGATGCGCACCACGCCGGCAAGGTTGATGCCCTCGTCAGTCAGCTGGTTGATGAGCTCCAGGCGCTCGATATCGGCACGCGAATACAGACGCGTGTTGCCGCCCGAGCGCTGGGGGTTCACCAGGCCCTTGGACTCGTAGACGCGCAGAGTCTGCGGATGCATGCCGGTCAACTCGGCCGCCACGCTGATCATGTACAGCGGTTTATTCCTATTGTCCTCGGCCATGCTACCTGACCCCTTTCCGTCTCGTTATCGTCCATCATAAGCCCGCGGGCGCGGGTGTGCGCCACGACCGCCCTAGTACGTCGCCTTGTAACGGTTGACCTTCTCGCGATAATCGCGCGTGTCGACCTCGCGCAGCTTGGTCATGGCATCGCGCTCGTCATCGGATAGGTTCGTGGGGACCTGCACCTTGATCTCGACGAGCAGCGCGCCCGTACGGCCACGGTGCTTAACGTCGGGCGCCCCCATTTCCTTAAAGCGGAACTTCTTGCCCGTCTGGGTACCCGCGGGCACCTTCAGACGAACCGTCGCACCGCCGGGCGTCGGCACGTCCACCGTGCAGCCGAGCGCCGCCTCGTAGACCGAGATCGGCACCTCCATGGTCACGTCGGCACCTTTACGCTTAAACAGCGGATGCTCCTCCACGTGCGTGGTCACGACCAGGTCGCCGCGCTCGCCGCCGGCAACGCCATACTCGCCGCGACGCTTGTAGCGCAGCTTGCCGCCATCCACGGCGCCCGCAGGCACCGAGACCGTAATGGTCTGCTGCTCGCCCGTCGAGGGAATGCGGTAGGTGACCTTGTGCGTCACGCCGCGGAACGCGTCCTCGGCCGTCACGTCGACAGTCAGCGACAGGTCGCCGCCCTTGCGAGCACGGCTGCGGCCCGCGCCGGCACCGGCAGCACCCGCAGCCCCGGCAAAGCCCGAGCCCCAATCGCTGCCCCAGGCGCCGTTGCCGCTGAAGATGCTGTCGAAGATATCGCCCCAGCCGCTGGCGCCCGCGCCGGCACCGTAGCCGCCGCCATACGCGCCGCCCGCGCCCGGCATGCCGCCGAACATGAGCATCTGGTCGTACTCTTTGCGCTTCTTCTCGTCCGAAAGCGTCTCGTAGGCCTCGCTGATCTCCTTAAACTTGGCCTCGTCGCCGCCGGCATCGGGGTGATATTTTTGCGCGAGCTTGCGAAACGCGCTCTTGATCTCTTTGTCGGAGGCGCTCTTGGATACGCCCAGGATGTCATAGAAGGTTTTGCCTGCAGCCATCGTAGCTCCTCTCCTGTTACGTCCGCCGCCCATGCAGACGACGGCTCATGCTTTCATATGGCACTAGGCCAGAAAGGGCCCCGGGTGTTGCCCCGGGGCCCTTCTCAATTACTCCTCGGTGCTCTCGGCCGTATCGGCCGAAGCATCCTCGGGCGCCGCTTCGGGCTCCGGTGCGGGGCGCTTCTCGCCACCGTAGGTCACCGTCACCATCGCGGAACGCAGGATGCGATCCGCCATGCGGTAGCCCTTCTGGTACACGTCGTTGACGGTCTCGTCGTACTGCGATGCGTCCTCGACGCGACCCACAGCCTGGTGCTCGAGCGGATCGAACGCCTCGCCCTTGGGGTCGATGGGCTCAACGCCCTCGTGCGCAAACACATCGAGCAGCTTGGCATGCACCGCGTCGACGCCATCGACGAACTGCTTAAAATCGTCGGAAAGCTCCTGGCTACGGGCATGGTCGATCGCGCGCTCGATATCGTCAATCACCGGCAGCAGCGCAGTGACAAGCTTCTCGGTCGCGCGCTCGCGCTCAGCGATGCGCTCGTTGGCGGTGCGGCGACGAAAGTTCTCCCAGTCGGCCTGTAGACGGGCAGTGCGCTCGGTGGCGTCCTTTGCCTTGTCCTCGGCGGCCTTCTGAGCCTCTGCCGCAGCATCGAGCTCATTGCGCACGTCAGCAAGCTCTTTCTGAGCCTGCTCGAACTTGAGCTTAAAGTCGTTGTCGGCGGCTTCTTCACCGGCGCGGATAGCGGCTTCCACCATCTCGTCCTCGGTCATCGTCGCCTCCTTGTTGGAATCCTCTACCTGGTTCTCGGCAGCCTCGGCGGCCGGGGCCTCGTTGGCCTCGGTATCGTCAACGGCCTCTACGGGAATCTTCACGTCCTTCTCCTCAGAGTCAACGGGGGCGGCGCCAGCGGCGGCCGCCTCCGTGTGAGCTTTACGGGCGGACATGATTATTTGTCCTCGTCGTCCACAACCTCGTAGTCGGCGTCGACCACGTCATCGTCGGCAGGCTGGGCGCCGGCGGCACCGTCGGTCTGCTGCTGAGCGTCGGCGTAGACAACCTGGGCCAGCTCGTAGGCCACGGACTGCAGGGACTCGCCAGCGGCCTTGATGGCCTCGACGTCAGAGCCCTCGAGCGCCTTCTTGGCGTCGGCGATAGCGGTCTCGGCCTTGGACTTCACATCGGCGGAAACCTTGTCGCCCAGCTCGTTGAGGGTCTGCTCGGTGGAGTAGCACAGGCTATCGGTCTGGTTGCGGACCTCGACCTCCTCCTTCTGCTTCTTGTCCTCCTCGGCATGGGCCTCGGCGTCCTTGACCATGCGATCGACTTCGTCGTCGGACAGAGCGGTGGAGCCGGAGATGGTGATCTGCTGCTCCTTGCCGGTGCCCTTGTCCTTAGCAGAGACCTTGACGATGCCGTTGGCGTCGATGTCGAAGGTAACCTCGATCTGCGGCACGCCGCGGCGGGCAGCCGGGATGCCGGTCAGCTGGAACTTACCGAGCGACTTGTTGTCGCGGGCAAGCTCGCGCTCGCCCTGGAGCACGTTGATCTCGACGCTGGTCTGGTTGTCGGCAGCGGTGGAGTAGACCTCGGTCTTGGAGGTCGGGATCGTGGTGTTGCGGTCGATCATCTTGGTCATGATGCCGCCCATGGTCTCGACGCCCAGCGACAGCGGGGTAACGTCGAGCAGCAGGATGCCCTCGACGTCGCCGGTGAGCACGCCGCCCTGGACGGCAGCGCCGTCGGCAACGACCTCGTCGGGATTCACGGACATGTTGGGCTGCTTGCCGGTCATGGTCTTGACCAGATCCTGGACGGCGGGCATACGGGTGGAGCCGCCGACGAGGATGACCTCGGTCAGATCGGAGAGCTTGAGCTTAGCGTCGCGCAGGGCGTTGGTGACAGGCTGCTTGCAGCGCTCGAGCAGGTCGCGGGTGATCTTCTCGAACTCGGCGCGGGTCAGCGTGTAGTTGAGGTGCAGCGGGCCAGACTGGTTCATGGTGATGAACGGCAGGTTGATGGTGGACTGCTGGGCTGCGGAGAGCTCCTTCTTGGCGTTCTCGGCGGCCTCCTTCAGACGCTGCAGGGCCATGGGGTCCTGACGCAGGTCGACACCGTTCTCCTGCTGGAACTTATCGGCCATCCAATCGATGACGCGCTGATCCCAGTCGTCGCCGCCCAGGTGGTTGTCGCCCGAGGTGGACAGAACCTCAAACACGCCGTCGGCGAGGTCGAGGATGGAGACGTCGAAGGTGCCGCCGCCCAGGTCGAAGACCAGAATGCGCTGGTCGGTGCCCTGCTTGTCCAGGCCATAGGCCAGAGCAGCAGCGGTCGGCTCGTTGACGATACGCTTGACGTTGAGGCCGGCGATCTTACCGGCATCCTTGGTGGCCTGACGCTGGGCGTCGTTGAAGTAGGCCGGGACGGTGATGACGGCGTCGGTGACGGTCTCGCCCAGATACTTCTCGGCGTCGGCCTTCATCTTTGCGAGCGTCATGGCGCTCACCTGCTCGGCGGTGTAATCCTTGCCCTCGATATCGACGACGGCACGGCCACCCTGGCCCTCCTTGACCTCATACGGCACGGTCTTGATCTCGGAGGTGCACTCGGAGTACTTGCGGCCCATGAAGCGCTTGATGGAGAACACGGTGTTCTTGGGGTTGGTGACCGCCTGGTTCTTAGCGGCCTTACCCACGACGCGGTCGCCGTCTGCACGGAAGCCAACAACAGACGGGGTGGTGCGGTCGCCCTCGGCGTTCACGATAATGGTCGGAGAACCGCCCTCGAGGACGGCCATGGCGGAGTTAGTAGTACCAAGGTCGATACCAAGAATCTTACTCATTAGAAATTCCCTCTCTCTTTTGCGTTCGCGCCGCCTCGACGATCTGTCGCGCGGCGCTTCGGCTTGTCTTTCAGGATGTAGTGTATCCCCTTATGGGCCGGAATATACAAAATCTAAGTCAATTCATATAAGATTTCTTATTGCTGAGAGTTTAGGTTCTTAAATGCGCAGGTAGATGCGCTGAATGAGTTCTCGGCAAATCTATTGAGATCTATGTAGAGATGGCTGAGGTTTGCGTCCGGGGGTGCCTGGGGGCCGTCTTGCGGCAAGCGCATCCCGGTTTGAGCGTGGATTCCGGGTCGCAGTTTCCGTCTGAAGGCTCAACCGGAAACCGTATCCCGTTTTGAGAGCTGATACCGGGTCGCAGTTTCCGCTAGCGGGCCCAACCGGAAACTGCGACCCGGTTTTCGGCCAAATAACGGGATGCCCTTTCCGCAGGCGCGCTCAATAGGTCAATATTACAAGTCACCTATAGCTAACATTTGCGCAGCTCAACGGCCCCACCTGCGCGTTTTTTAGTAAACCTTGGCATACTCGGCGAACGGTATGAAGATGCCGGCCAGAGGGTATTGCAAACGGTCGCTCCCGTGGTATGTTTTTGCCCGAATCAAACCGGCGCGCATCGCCTGTAGCGTCGGTCAACAGAGAGGAAACTACCATGGCTCATCCCGTAATTGATGCCGACGAGTGCATCGCTTGTGGCGTTTGCGTCGACTCCTGCCCCGCTGGCGTTCTGGAGCTCCAGGACGTCGCTACCGTCGCTGACGAGGATTCCTGCGTCGCCTGTGGCGCTTGCCAGGACGCTTGCCCCGCTGGCGCGATCACCGAGATCGTCGAGGAGTAACAACTCCCCCACTTGCACACTCAAGAGTACACCGTGCACAAAAAAGGAGGCTTCCGCATCGCCGCGGAGGCCTCCTTTTGTTTGTACAGGCAGCTAATTGGGGACGGGGCTACCTTGGCAGTTGCGGTGGAATAGTTCCTGGCTCATTGCTTAGGTGCCGATTGTAGGAACTATTTCACCGCAACTTATAAAGACAGTATCGGGTTAGGACAAATCATCCTCGTAGGGCATTAAATCGGCAAGGTAGCCCTTCTCCTTGAGTATGGCCTCGATCTCGTCGAGGGTCTGCTCGTCCTCCGCCGCGATGCGATGGAAGTGGTAGCCGCTCGTCACCGTTAGTAGTGGAAAGCTCTTGCCGCTCTCGATATCGTGCAGGTAGCGCTCAACATCGCGACGATTGCGGATGTCCAGGTCAGCCGTGATCTTGCCGTACACACGATGGTTGACGATCACGTTGAGCACGGCGCCACCCGCGTCGACGATACTCGTAAGCTCGTCGCCCGCCTGCTCCACGCCGTGGCGCACCTTAACAAGACGCGTGGGCACGGCGGGGCTACTCGCGGCTTCCTGCAGCACGTAGCCGCGGTTGGTCGCCACGATATCGTGCCCATCGGCACGCAACAGGGCAATATCCTGAACCACGACCTGACGGCTCACGCCAACCTCGCGGGCAAGTGCGCTGCCCGAAACGGGCTCCTTGGCTCCTTCGAGCACGCCCATGATGGCACGGCGACGCTCGCGGGCGTTCATTATTTACCGTCCAGCAGACGCAGGTGCTTAAGCGAGAGGTCGAGGATCGGCGCAGAGTGCGTCAGGGCGCCCGAGCTAATATAGTCGACACCCAGATCGGCCAGGGCGCGAATGTTGCTGGCGTCCACGTTGCCCGAGCACTCGGTCTTGGCGCGACCGGCGATAAGCTCGATGGCGGCGGCCATGTCGTCATGGGTCATGTTGTCGAGCATGATAATGTCGGCACCGGCCTCCACGGCTTCGCGCACCATGTCCAGGTTCTCGCACTCAATCTCAACTGTCGTGGTAAACGACGCATGGGCGCGCGCCATCTCGATCGCGCGCGTCACGCCACCGGCGGCATCGATGTGGTTGTCCTTGAGCATGACGGCCGTCGACAGGTTGTAGCGGTGATTGCTGCCGCCGCCAATCTCAACCGCCGCCTTCTCAAACACGCGCATGCCCGGCGTGGTCTTGCGCGTGTCGACGAGCACGGTCTTGGTTCCCTCGAGCGCCGCGGCCATGCTGTGCGTGTAGGTAGCGATGCCGCTCATGCGCTGCAGGTAGTTGAGCGCCACGCGCTCACCCGAAAGCAGCACGCGCGCATCGCCGCGCACCTGGCCCACATGGTCGCCGGCATGCACCTCGTCACCGTCGGCAACATCAAACAGCACCGAGCTCTGCGAATCCAGCAGCTCAAAGGTGCGGGCAAACACATCCAAGCCGGCGATGATACCGTCGGCCTTGGCGATAAGCTCAACGGTAGCGGGACGCGCCGTGGGGCACACGCTCGCCGTGCTCACGTCCTCAAACGTGATGTCCTCGCGCAGGGCCTGCAAAATCAGATCATCGACGACGAGCTTCATGGTAATGGGATTCATGGTCTACTCCTCCACGGCCTGCGTGCCGGCGGCACGGGCCAAATCATCGATTGCCAGGGTGTCGGCGCTCAGGGCGCGATGGCGGCCATCGAGCGCGGGTTCGCCCGCCTGCTCCACGGCCAGCGACTCGCCGGTACGCATGTACCAGGCGGCACGGCGACCCCAGACCAGCGCCTCGAGCAGGCTGTTAGAAGCCAGGCGGTTCTTGCCGTGAACGCCGTTGCAGGCCGTCTCGCCGGCGGCGTAGAGCTCGGGCATCGAGGTGCGGCCGTCCTTGTCGACCCACACGCCGCCCATAAAGTAGTGCTGCGTGGGCGTAACGGGAATGGGCTCGTCCAAGATGTCGCGACCGTCCTCCAGGCAGCGCGCGCGGATGTTGGCAAAGTGCCCGGTCACCACGTCGCGCTCGACGGGGGCAAAGCTCAGCCACTCGTGCTCGGTGCCGTCGAGCTTCATCTGCTCGCGAATAGCGACAGCGACCACATCGCGCGGCTGAAGCTCGTCAGTAAAGCGTTCGCCGGCGGCGTTGAGTAAAACTGCGCCCTCGCCGCGGCAGCTCTCGCTGATCAGGAAGGTGCGACCCGGCTGCGGCGAGAACAGCCCCGTGGGATGGATCTGCACGTAGTCCAAGTGCTCCATCTTAATGCCATGCTCCTGAGCGATATAGCAGGCATCGCCCGTGAGCTGCGGATAGTTGGTCGAGTGGTCGTATACGCCGCCGATGCCGCCCGTTGCCCACAGCGTGTGGCGGGCATGGATCTTAAATGGCTCGCCGGCATGCACGCCCTCGGCGGCATTTGCCAACTCGTCGGCGGGACGAACCGAGTTGTCCTCGTCCACGGGAACGGCGACGACGCCGGTGCATACCGTGGCGCCGTCACGCTCGGCAGTCAGGATGTCGGTCATGGCCACGTGCTCCAGAATCTGCACGTTATCCAGCTTGCGCACGGCCTGGAGCAGCTTGGTCGTGATCTCCTTGCCCGTAATGTCGGCATGGAAGGCAATGCGCGGGCGACTGTGCGCGCCCTCGCGGGTAAAGTCGAGGCTGCCGTCGGCCTTGCGCTCAAAGTCCACGCCCATGGCCAGCAGGTCATTGATGACCGAGCGGCTCGAACGGATCATGATGTCGACGCTCTCACGGCGGTTCTCGTAATGACCGGCGTGCATGGTGTCCTCAAAGAAGGCATCGTAGTCCGAGCCTTCGGGCAGCACGCAGATGCCGCCCTGCGCGAGCATCGAATCGCACTCGTCAACGGCGCCCTTGGAGAGCATGATCACGCGCGTGCTTGTCGGCAGGTTGAGGGCCGCGTACAGGCCCGCTACGCCGCAGCCGGCAATGACAACGTCGCACTCCATGTCGGGGTATTGCTTGGTTTCCACAGGAATCCTCTCCCTTGAATGTGACATAAGGGACCATCCCTCATGCCACATTGTTCTAGCGTGCTGCGTACTCGAGCATACGATCGAGCGTGAGCTTGGCCTGGTCGGCAGCCTCGTCCGACACGCCGATCTGCACTTCGCCCTCGCCCGTCTCCAGGCAGCGCACGAGCTTTTCGAGCGTGATGAGGTCCATGTTGACGCAGGTGGGCTGCACCGCGGGGAAATAGAACTTTTTGCCGGTGCCTTGGCAACGGCGCTCGAGCTCGTAGAGCACGCCGCGAACCGTCACGATGATGAACTCGCTCGCGTCCGACTCCTCGGCATACTTGATGATGCCGGCGGTGGAGCCGATGTAGTCGGCCTCGGCAAGGACGTCGGCCTTGCACTCGGGGTGCGCCAGCACGAGCGCGTCGGGATGCGCCTCCTGCGCATCGACGATCTGCTCGACGGTGATGATGTGATGGCGTGGGCAATAGCCATTGTTGAGGATGACGTGCTTTTGCGGCACCTGCTCGGCTACAAAGCGGCCCAGGTTTTGATCGGGGATGAACAGGACGTGCTGCTGCGGCAGCTCGGACACGATCTTGACGGCGTTGGAGCTGGTGACGCACACATCACTCCAGCTCTTGATCTCGACCGTCGAGTTGACGTAGCAGACCACGGCAAGGTCGTCGCCGTACTCGGCGCGCGCCGCGTCGACCGTCTCACGCTTGACCATGTGAGCCATGGGGCAATCCGCGCCCGGCTCGGGCAGCAGCACGGTCTTGGTGGGGTTGAGCAGCTTGGCGCTCTCGCCCATAAACTCCACGCCGCACAGCACGATGGTCTGCTGCGGCAAGCTTTTGGCGAGCTTTGCCAGGTAGAAGCTGTCGCCGACGTAATCGGCAACGGCTTGGACCTCGGGCGCCACATAGTAGTGCGCCAAAATCACCGCGTCACGTTGGGTTTTTAGTTGCTGAATGGCCTCGACGAGCTCTGCGGGCACCAATGCCGCGCGCTCCGTTGCCGTCGTTGCCGATGCTAGGCCGGCCGCGATATCGCGTGCAAGCTCCGACGCATCCATGTTCGCGCTCTGTGCCATCAAGGCCCCTCTCTTTTGGCGAATCTTGGGGCTTTAGTATGACACCTGGCTTTACAGCTGACAAGACAGCTGTAAAGCCAGGTGTAAAGTTGGAATAAAGATTCAATCTTGGAGCGGGTCCATTTTCGAACTGGCAAGCTGAGGACAGCCGAAAAAGGACCCGCCCCATGATTCGAGCAGCCCGTTTTGTCCTGGACCAAGGGGCAGTGGTCAAAAAGGGCCAAATATGAGTACTGTCACCAAATTAGTAGCAGCGATTTTCCAGTCCAGAGCAGCAAAATCGCCTTGTTTGGAGCCCGATCGCGACTCTGGAGAACGAAAATCGATGCACTTTTGGCCTCTGGCACCGATTTTTGAGGCCATTTGGCTGCCACTAAACTGGTAACAGTACTCATATTTGGCCTTTTTTGACCACTGGGTTTCCGGCAGGCCCCAAAAGCGGTCCCGAATCGCTCGATCCGGGCCCGCTGGGGGTAGCGCGCACAATCGAGGTGCAAGAAGCAAGAGAGGGCCATCGCCTAGAATCGTCAGCGCCTAGATATTCGACGAGAGGAAAGACGATGGCCCGCAGCGACATGCTATCCCAGCCGGACCGGGGGCTCGGCCTCGACCGGCCCCAGACCGAGGCATTTCACTGACGAGTTCAAGAGGAAGATAGTCGATCTCCACAACGCCGGAAAGCCCAGGCGCGAGGCCATGGACGAGTGCGGCCTCGGCAAGAGCACCGTGGAGAGGCGGGTCAAGCCGATAAACGCGACCGGCTCGCCGCGCGCCGCCGACAACCGCACGCCCGAGTAGAACCGGATCCTGGAGCCCAAGCGCGAGAACCGCAGGCTCCGGATGGAGGTCGACGTCTTTAGACGAGCGGCGCCGGTATACGCTCGGAAGTGAGGGCCATGGCGGCCAACGGGGGCCGCTGCCCCGTGTCGGCGCAGCGCGGGCATCGAGGTATTCCACACGGACCGCGGCAGCGAGTTCGACAACGCCGAGATCGACCTGATGCTCGAGGCCCTCGGCATAGAGAGGTCGCTGTCGGCCGAGGGCTGCCCCCACGACAACGCCGTCGACGAGTCGGCCGACGGGATACCGAGGGCCGAGCTCGTCCACCGCGAGACGTTCGGCACGACGCGCGAGCTCCGGGCCAAGCTCTCGGACTACGTGCACCGGTACGACAACTTCAGGATCCACTCGACGCTGGGCTACATGTCGCCGGTCGAGTTCAGGAAGGCGGGGCTGTCCCTCCCGGAATCGTCCAAATAGGTGTTGCCAATCCAAAGTCCCAGTCGAAGTCCGCCAGCCCCTTGACGTAGGGGAACCCCGACGACCGTATGCGCTGGCTGGTGATCCTGACCTCCCGGGCGGCGACCTCGACGCGCGTCATCTCCTCGAGGGCGGAGGCGGGCGCCGACTCGGCTATGCGCGGAAGGGTGTTCGGCCTGGCGAGCACCATCTATGCCGGCTGCCTTCCCGTCGGCATGCTGTTGATCGGCCCCGCATCCGACCTCGTCCCGCTGCGCGCCATCATGTCGGCGACGGCCTCCTCGCCTATGCGCCAGCCCTCCACGCGACCACGAATCTCGACGAACCGGCGATACGTCCCTTCCTGACCGAGTAGCTCCTCGTGCGTGCCGCGCTGCACGATCCTGCCGCCCTCGACGACGAGGATCTGGTCGGCGCTCTCTATGGTTGCGAGGCGGTGGGCAATGACGACCACTGTCTTCCCCCGCGTGAGCTCGGAAAACGCTCCCTGTATGAGGGACTCGTTCTCTGGGTCGATGCTCGCCGTCGCCTCGTCGAGAATCACGATCGGGGCGTCCTTGAGCAGCGCCCTGGCGATGGAGATACGCTGCTTTTGGCCACCGGAGAGGGCGCCCCCGGCCTCGCCCACCAAGGTTTCGTAACCATCCGGAAGCTCGCGGACGAACTCGTCGACTCGCGCCCTGCGCGCCGCCTCGACGACCTCTTCGTGCGTAGCGCCCGGGCGCCCGAAGCGAATGTTGTTCTCGATGGTGTCGTTGAACAGGTAGACGTTCTGGAAAACCGCCGAGAAGTTCCTCAGAAGGCTATCGCAGGTCAACTCTCGCACGTCATGCTCCCCGACAAGGATCGAGCCCTCGTCGACATCCCAGAAGCGCATCATGAGGTTGGCGAACGTCGTCTTGCCCGATCCGCTCGGGCCCACGATGGCGCACGTCGTCTTCTCCGGAATGTTGCACGACACGTCCGACAGTACCTTCGTGCCCGATTCGCAACCGTACGAGAACGAGACGCCTCGCAGCTCGATACCATGCTCAGTAAGGGAGACGTCTCGGCCGTCGGAATCGATGTAGGGGGCGTTCTCTATGGCGTCGATACGGTTCATGATGTCATCGAGATCGCCAAGCATGTGGGCGGAATCGTTCACGCGCTCGACGCCGGAGAACACGGTGAACGAGAATGCGCAGAGGGCAAGGAGCATCCAAAGCTCGATGCCGCCGTTCGCATATCCCCACACGGCAGACGCCACGACACCGACGCTCGCCAACTTGAACGCAACAAGGTGGATGAGATTGCGAGGCGTGAAGCCGAACTCGATCGCGATGCGTGCCTCCTTCAGCCTCCTTATCGTTGCCAGGAGGGGCCGCATCGCGGCCCCTCCATGGCCGTACGACTTCGCCGTTCCGAGCCCCCGGACGTACTCGACGATATCCCCAGCGAGTTGTTCGGTCTCCGCATGCGCCCTCGGCGCCAGGCGCTTCGAGACCCTATTCATCGCCGTGAGTGCGAGGCAGGATACGACGGTGCCGGCGAGGGCGGCAAATCCGGCCATCGGCTCGAGAATGAAGAGGAACGCCACAACTGCGGCAAGGTTTACGTAGCCGTTGATCACTGCGTCGACCATCTTCATGCCCTGAAGCTCCAAGATGCCCAGTTCCGTGGTCGCCGTCACCAGTATGTCGCCCGTCTTGACCTCATCGAAATAGCCGAGTGGGACGCGCTTCAAGACGTTACCGATTTTGATACGATCCTCAAGCGCCACCTCGTATCCGATTGACTCCTGCAACCGGTTCTTCCCGTATGTCAGGATGAAGCGCAAGCCTATGCAGGCGATGAGCGCCAGAAGCGACCACCAGACCCACGACGGGTCAAGCTCCTGGATGCCGCGCGCATCCTCCGCAACACGGGCGAGCAGCCAGGCCGCGAGCATCACGGGCGTGGCCGTTGCCCACGTCATGAAGAACGAGCAGACGCAGCCCAGGATGAGTCTTTTCTTGTAAGGGCCGGTCCAGCGGACGATTCTCATGAGAGCCTTGATCATCGGGAACCCCCTTTCTGGTCATTCGATCCAGCCGCCCAGTCCCTCGCTCCGATGTGCGCCCTCCACATGCGCTCGTAGAGCGGGCATTTTGCGAGAAGGTCGTCATGGGTCCCTTGGTCGACGATCGAGCCCTTGTCGATAACGATGATGTTGTCTGCAGCCGTGATCGTCGAGAGCCGATGGGCTATGACCACAAGCGTCTTTCCGGCCGAGAGTCTCGCGATGGAGCGCTGGATCTTGTCCTCGTTCTCTGGATCGGTGAACGCGGTGGCCTCGTCGAGCAGGACGATCGGCGCGTCTTTGAGGATCGCGCGGGCTATCGAGATACGCTGGCGCTCCCCACCGGAAAGGGCGCCGCCAGCCGCACCGGCTTGCGCGTCATAGCCTTGCGGGAGCTTCGACACGAACTCGTCGCAGCAAGCAGCCCTGGCGGCCTCGGCGACCTCCTCGTCCGTCGCCTGCGGTCGACCGAGACGGATGTTCTCCCGGATCGTGGCATCGAAGAGGTAGTTGTCTTGGGCGACGAAGCTCACGAGTTCGGACAGCTGGTCGAGGGGCATCTCGCGGACATCCACGCCGCCCACGGAGACCGATCCGCCGCAGACGTCCCAATGGCGCGCGACAAGACGGGCGATGGTCGACTTGCCCGAGCCAGAAGGGCCCACCAGAGCGGTGAACGAGCCCTGCGGGATCGCGAGGGACACCCCATGGAGAACATCGTCGCCCTCGTCGTAGGCAAACCTCACATCTTTCATCTCGATCGACGCATCGAGCGGTAGCGCCCGCTCGGCGGGATCGGAGAGCTCGGGCAGGTCGAGGAACTCTTTCGTGTCCGCGACGGCATACTCCATGGACTTCACCCCGTTGACGAACGAGGTGAACCTCATAATCGGGTCAACGACGGCAAGCGCCAAAATCACGCACATCGCGAATTGCGACGGACCGAGCGCTCCCGCGAAGTACATCCAAAGACCGACGGGCAGCACGCCCAGGAGCGTCGTCGGCATGATGCTTGCCATGAGGTTCATTCCGACCCACGTAGATCGGAACCAACCCATTGTGTAGTCCTTGAAGCTGCGGACCGCGTCCGCGTACTTCTGATACGAGTCGCTCGCCTGGTTGAATGCCTTGACTACCTGGATGCCCTCGATGTACTCGACGATCACGCCGTTCACGTGGTTGCTCTCGGCCATGTACGCCGCGTACCTGGCGTTGAACTCCTTCAGGCTCGACGCGAATATGCCAAGCCCTATGGGCACGGACGCGAGGCAGACCGCCGCCATGCGCCAGTCGATGGCCACGAGCCACGCCGCGAGCCCCAGGGCGAGGAGCGTCGACCCGGAAAGCTCGGGGATCATATGGGCGAGCGGGACCTCGATCCCCTCGATTCTGTCGAGAAAAACGTTCTTTATCTGACCGATGTTTTTTTCCTGAACGGTGCCGAGCGACGCCCTCATCAGCTTTTCGATGAAGTCCCGGCGTAGCGTCTCAAGGATGGTGTAGGCGGAGACGTGGGACAGGAGCGTCGAAATGCCGAAGAGAGCCTTGCTTGCGACATACGATCCCGCGGCCAGGCAGAGCCATGGGGCTGCGATCTCGAACGTGAGCCGCCCCTCCATGGCCGCCTCTACGATGCGGAACACCGCATAGAAGGGGACGAATCCCGTCCCGACGCTCGCTATCGACGCGGCGAGCGAAAGCGCCATCTTTCCTTTGCATCTCCCGGAGTACGAGAGGAGCGTCCCCAGCCAGGAACGTCCCCCTTCGCCCCTGTGTCTGCCGGTTCCAGCCATAGCATCACATCCCCGTCCTGCCCGTATGACCGGGCAATAGAAGTTAACTTAGGCTTATTATTGGGCAGAGGGGGAGGGGTTCAGCTCCATCTGGGCGACGCTCGCCCAGATGGTCGGAAACGGCGGCGCCTACCGCAATGAGCGGCGATAGCCGGCGGGAGAGACGCCCCACGTCGACTTGAAGGCGGCGGAGAACTTGGACGGGCTGTCGTAGCCCACCGCGGCCCCGATGTCTGCCACCTTCATCTCGGACTCCCTGAGGAGTTGAGCCGCGAGATCCATCTTGAGGCGCCGAAAGTACGCGGCGGGAGAGGATCCGTACACGCCCTTGAAGCACGCCTTGAACGTCGTGAGCGGCATATGCGCGAGGCTTGCCGCCTCCTCGACGGTCACCGTCGAGGATAGGTCGCGCGCGATGTTGTCCCTCACTTGCTTGACCCGAGCAACCTGCGATTTCGGGAAGTACGCCATGCCGTTTGCCGGGAGCGGGTCGAGCACGTGGAGCAGCAGCAGGAGCTCGAGCGCCTTGATCTGGCAGTAGCTCTTCCGGATTCTTTCCGGGGTCACGCTGAGCTCCGAGAATATGTGCGCGGCTCCTTCGCAGCGGTGGAGCAGGAACGGGGTCCCGTCGAAGCAGTATCTGCGACGAAGTCTGCGCAGGTCGACGGGAAACCCCTCGAACGCCCGGAGGATTGACCTCTGGGCACGCTCGACCTCGTAGGTGACCGTGACGCCTCGGTATCTTCCCGTGGGAAGCAGGAACTCCCCGGAATGGTTCGATCTGTCGTCGACCTTGATGTCCCCGGCTGCGACGTAGGTGCACGACCCACCCGCCATGGGCTGCTCGAGGCGCCCCTCCTCGCACCAGTCGACGCAAAGGACCTCTGCCGAGGTGGAGAACCCTGAGACACAGCGCTCCATATGGAAGTCGTTGAACGAGATCATTATCCCGGGAAGCGGCTCGGCGAGCGTCATCGAGCCGGCACCCGACTCGGTCTCGATCTCGAGCAGGCCCGAGTCCCCGTTGATGTCGATCCGAACCTCGCCCTCGATGGCGCGCTCCGGCGCATCCCCGAGCACCCTCGCAGGCAGCAGCCCCCTGCTAGAAAAAATGTCCGACGAAATGTCCACGATCTACCTCCTCACACCATCCTACCCGGCGCGCGTGAGCTCCAGCGCGCTGTCACAGCAGCGGTTCAGGAATTCTCGGTCGTGGGTGACGAGGACTACGGTTGCCCCCCTAGCCGACAGGTCGCGAACCAGCTTTGCTACCTGTTTCATGTGGTCGAGGTCGAGCCCGCTCGTTGGCTCGTCCAAAAGGATCAGCCTTCTCTCAGAAAGGAGCGCGCACGCCACGGCGAGCCGCTGCTTCTGCCCGCCGGACAGGGCCATGGGGTGCACACCCCGCGCACCGAGAAGGTCGAGCGAGGCAAGCGTCGCCTCTGCCCTCTCCTTGGCTTCCCCCTCCTCTCTGCCGCCCAGCGAGAGCATGCACTCGTTCCAGACGCTGTCGCTGAAGAGCTGGTTGTTGACGTCCTGCATCACGAGCGAGATGAGACGCCTCCGGGCGCGGCGCGCGACCTGCTTCCCTCCGACGAGGACGCGGCCCGCGTCCTTGCGCTCGAGGCCGGCGATCCCCCGGAGCAGCGTGCTCTTCCCCGTGCCGTTCTCGCCCAGGACGCCCAGCACACCGCCGGCAGGAACCGTCACGCTCAGCGGGGCGAACACCGCCCCGTCCCCCCGAACCACGGTGTAGTCGTCCAGCGCGAGGCCAGCCTCCATCCGATTGTCCATTGCCGCGCGCGGCACGCGCACGTCGAGAGCATCGCCCGCGCCGACGGCGCGGAGCCCCATCCCCTCCCGCTCCTCCGAGGAGAGCCCCAGAAGCTCTTCCGGCGAGAACTCGCGGACTATGCGGCCGCCCTCGACGAGAATGGCGCGGTCGATGAGGTCCGAGGCGAAATAGAGCCGGTGCTCGGCGATGATGACGGTCCTGCCCTCCGCGATGACGGAGCGCACCTCGTCATGCAGCCTCTGCACGGCGGTCGTGTCGAGGTTCGCGGTGGGCTCGTCGAGCACGTACACGTCGGGCCTCGCCACGTCGACGGAGGCGAAGACGAGGCTCTGGCGCTCTCCGCCGCTCATCTCGGTGACGTTGCGCCCCAGCAACCTGCGGGCGTCCAGGGCTTCCACGGTGGTTCTTATCCGTGCCTCGATCTCCGATACGGGGGCCCCGCGCGACTCGAGACCGAAGGCGAGCTCGTCGTTGGACGTGAGGTTGAAGAACTGGCTCTTCGGGTTCTGAAACACGCTCCCGACGCGTTCGGCGAGCTCGTACATCTCGCAGCGGCTGGGATCGAGCCCGCAGACGGAGACCGAGCCGGTCATCTCGATGCCCGGCTCGAACGACGGGATCAGGCCGTTGATGCATTTCGTGATGGTCGTCTTGCCCGATCCCGAGCGTCCGACGAGCATCAGGCATTCGCCCCTTCGGACCTCAAGGTCGATTCCGTCCAGAATCTTCTTGTCCCCTGCCGCCTCGCAGGAGACGGCCTCGAGCCTCACGACGGGCTCGCCGAGCGGTCTTCGGGGCGCATGCGAAACCCTCTCCATCAGACAGCACCTCCCCACAAGGCAACCGCGGCCACCGCCGCCGCTGCCGCCGAGAGGATCGCCCAGTCCGATGCGCGCATGGAAAGCCTCTCCGTGTCCGTGGACGGGGAGGGGTTCTCGATCCCCCGGCACGTTGCGGCGCGAGAGAGCTCCTCGGCCGTGGAGGTCGCGGACATGACGAGGGGCACCACGAAGCATTCGAGGCGACTTGCCGCCGGGATGTCGCGGAGCGCCATGGCATCCCAGATGTGCACAGCCTCCTCCTTAAGCGTTGGGAAGTAGCGCATGGTGACGGTCAGGGGGATGAGGACCGCCTGGGGCACGCGCAGCTTCGCGAGCGCCGAGGCGATGCGGTGTACGGTGTTGTCCCTCACAAGCAGGGTGCCCACCATGAGGCAAAGGTAGATCTTGCGCGCGAACGTGAGGCTGATGGTGAACATCGTCGCCGCCACCCCGCCGACGCCGGGAAGCACAACGTTGAGCACTGCCCACAGCGCGGCATATAGGACCGCGAAGCCGACCGCCATGCGAACATGGCCGCAGAGCACCTGCAGGACGGAGACCATGAGGACGAGCAGGAGCTCGGATTCGATGGATTTACCCATGAAGGCCGTTACCGACACGGCGACGAGCACCCCCATGAGCGTGCGCGGGTCTGGATCTATGAGACCCCTCCCCTTGCGAACACCGAGGATGCGATGGGCATCAGTTTCGGACGTCCGCATTACGCCAGGCCAGCTTTCACGAAGTGCTTCTTGAACATCCCGCGGGCGATGTGGGCGCCGATGAGTCCCGCGACGAAAGTCGCTGCGAACATGGCAACGAGCATGCCTGGGTTTGCCGCCGTCTCGAGCGTCGCGAGGTAATCGGCCCCCATGCCCTGCCCGGCGATTTGCGCGACGAACGAGTCGTGGAAGACCCACAGGGGCAGCGGGCTTCCGCACATGCCGAAACCGAACACGGCGTAGGCGACGGCGTTGCCCGCGAAGCTCTCATAGCGCGTCGCGGCACGGATGATCTCGGCGACGACGCACGAAGCGAGCATGAGGCCGAGGATGAGGGGCGTGAACGTCCCGGTGATGAAGTAGACGAGCGAGGGGACCATTCCGATGATGAGGACGGTCCCGAACTTTGGCGCCTTCGCGCAGGCGAGCATGAACGGGATGCCGGCGAACAGGGCGTCGATGGCGGGCATGAATACCCAAAGGTAGGGATGCAGGCCGCCGAGCAGCATGAAGAGGAAGTTGATGACGAAGTAGAGCGCGGTGAAGATGCCGACGGTGATGAGGTCTCGTCCTTTGAGACCACGGGAGGCGGAAGGGGTTCCTGACATAGCTCGCTCCTTAGTTAGAGTTGGTTTACTCTTTGCGAGTATGATGTGCTTCTCGGCTACTCTCTAGCCCATTTGGTCGGGTATGTCCCGTTTGGTCAAGAAAAGATAGAGTTGACTAACTTTTGGAAGGCTATGGTCGCAGCGAGAGTTTTGGCAGGATCCGCAGTGCGCTCCAGTACAGCGCCCCGCTCCTGAGTTTCGACGCGCCACCAGTTCCGCAGCCCCCCGGAGCAGCCGGGCAGGGACCTGTATCATCGTTTCGGACACGCATGCCAGAGGGCAAATCATCTAGAATGCAACGCGACGACGAGAGACAGCAGACATGGCCGATCCGGCCGCCAGGTACATCGACGAATTCGAGCGCAAGACCGCCGGCTACGTGATCTCGACAGGAAGGCCGATCTCGGGATGCCGCAGGGAAGTGGGCCTCGATTCCAAGACGGTCAACCGATGGGCAATAAAGCGCGGGCGGGGGCTTTCCGGCCAGCCCGACCCGAAGGTCGAGGACCGCCATCGGCCACCAGGGACCGGCGCAGGCCATGGAGTCGTTCTTCGGACGGACCAGGCCGGCCGAAGGGGGCCTTCCCATGGTCGCGTAGTTCCTCGAGCTTCCGTGTCCGAAAACTTGACACAGATCATTGCGCTCTCGTCGCTTTCCGCGGACATCAACGCGCACGGCATCACCGCCGACCTGCGCGCCGTAATGTAGGGGCTGCCGCCAGCCTCGCTACAGCGGTGCAGCCGCCGGGGTCAGCTGCTTAATGTAGGCCCACATGCGCTGCTTGGCGGCCTTGTCGGTGAGCGCCGCCTCAAAACCGTCGAGCGCCAGCACGCGGCGTCCCTGCACATGGGCGACCAGGCCGGGCTTGAGCATGGCGGTGTCAAAGTCATCAATTGCCACAAGCATATCGGCATAGGTCTCGCGCATGACATCGGCCGCACTGTTGTCCAGCAGCAGCACCGCCTCGGGGTCCAAGGTCTCCAGCGCCTCGCGGAACAGGTCGCACGTCAGGGCCTCGCCCGCCGCGACCGCTCCGTCGCCCGCGCCGGCGACGCTTGCCAGCACGCAAAAATCCTCGGGGGCATATCCGATGGCGCCGAGCGCCTTGCGCAACGCAGCGCCATCCGCGCCGGCAGCCAGCTCGCCGCCCGCACGCTCGGCATCATCCAAATCACCTTTGACCAGCACAATCGGCGAGCATGCGTTGCCCGCGATACGCACGCCGCGGCCCGCGAGCGATGCGAGCTCCTGCTCGGTCGCCTGGGCGATGGCTTCTTTTTTCTGGCTTTGTGACGTGGGCATGCGCTCTCCTATCGTTTGCGTGCCCACCATTATATAAAAGAGCCGCCTGCGAGTGGTTGCATTGCGGGCCGTTGGGTATAAGCACGGTCGTACTGAGTTTTACGCGGCCGAGCCGCGTCACACTATGGAGGTCACTATGGCTGACATTAAGCAGATTACCCCCGAGAACTTCGATTCCGTCGTTAACGGCAGCCTTCCCGTGCTGGTCGATTTTTGGGCACCGTGGTGCGGTCCCTGCCGCTCGCTCTCGCCCATCGTAGACGAGCTTGCCGACGAGCTGGCCGGCAAGCTGGCTGTGGCCAAGTGCAACGTCGACGACAACCAGGATCTGGCCATGAAGTTTGGCGTCATGAGCATCCCCACGCTGATCGTCTTTAAGAACGGCGAGGAGGTCGACCGCTCGGTCGGCGCCTTACCCAAGGCAAGACTTCAGGCACTGCTGAAGAAACATCTGTAATACGCTTGTTACTTGTCTGCCGTCCATGAGCGGTTTCGCACCGCTCACCGGAGTGCCAAACGCAAGGCATGCAACCACGGATAGTATGGTAGACACAAACAGCCCCCAGTGAACGGGTGCGGGTCAGACGGACTCGCGCCCGTTTTCTTATGCGGCGGCGACCAAGGTAGGCGTAGTAGAATCTGAACCACCATATCGCCCCGCACAAAAGGAGATTCCCATGCATGACGTCGGAATGAACATGAGCCAGCTTGCCATGAGCGTCAAGCAGGTCGACGACACCATCGAGCTCGCCCACGAGTGGAGCCATCAGCTGCTGCATGCGACCGAGAACTTTGACATGGAGCGCATTGGCGCCAAGCTCGAGGCCGTCATGTCCGCGCTGCACGAGGCGCACGATGCGCTCGAGGGCTACGAGGAGGCCATCGAGGCCGACCATAACTCCGTTGGCTCCGTAAAGCTGGTATAGCGTGGCCGAGCACGAGCACGCCTGCGAACACGAGCACGGGCACCCTCACGGACCGACCGGCGACGCAGGGTGCCGTTGCAGCGGATCCACCTCCGAGCTGGTCCGTTTTTCGGTCACCGCGCCCGACGACCTGCTGCGCCGCTTTGACGAGCAGATCGCGCGCCGCGGTGACGTGGCCAACCGCTCCGAGGCCGTACGCGATCTGATTCGCGCCTCGATCGCCAAGGAGCAGATGCGCACGCCCGACGAGCAGGTCATCGGTTCGCTCACCATGATTTACGACCACCATACCGGCGACCTGACGCGCCGTCTGGACGAGGTGCAGCACGACTACACCGACGAGATTGTCTCGACCATGCACGTGCATCTGGACCACCACAACTGCCTGGAGATCCTGGCGCTCAAGGGTCGCGGCGAGCGCGTCTACGAACTAGCCGACCGCCTGCTGGGCCTGCGCGGCGTTAAGCACGGCGAGCTCACCTGCGCCGCCACCAAGCAAAGCCTGGGGCTGTAACGGGATTTCCCGCAGCGCACCTGCCAAAAAAGGACAGGTTTGTTTTGGCAGGTTCAGAAATTTTACCGGCCAAAATAAACCTGTCCCTTTTTGGCAGGTTTCAACGAAAGAGGGTCGCATGCGACATGTGTATATCCATGTAACGGGCATTGTGCAGGGTGTTGGCATGCGGCCATTTGTGTATCGCGAGGCTATGGCGCATGGCATTTGCGGCTGGGTGCTCAACGCGGGCGATGGCGTGCACATCGAGGCGCATGCTTCGGTCGAGGCACTCGACGGCTTTGTCGCCGCGTTGTCGGAGCACGCGCCTGCCGCGGCCCGCGTTGAGCATGTCGAGCTTATGGACCTGGCACCCGGCGACTGGGACGCCGCCAGCGAGCAGGGCTTTCGCATTGTGGCGTCGCAGGATCAAACCGCCCACACGACGCTCGTCTCGCCCGACATCGCCACGTGCGACGACTGTCTGCGCGAACTGTTCGACCCCGCCGACCGACGCTTTCACTACCCCTTTATCAACTGCACCAATTGCGGACCGCGCTTTACCATCATTCGCTCGCTGCCCTATGACCGAGCGGCCACGTCGATGGATTGCTTTCCCATGTGCCCCGAGTGCGCCGCAGAGTATGGCGACCCGCTTGACCGGCGCTTTCATGCGCAGCCCGATGCCTGCTTTGAATGCGGGCCGCACATTACGTGGCGCGAGGCGGATCGCGGTGTTGTGCCAACGGCGGTCGACGCAACACCAGCCGTCGGCTCTACGCGCGAGGCCAGCGATGCCATCATCGGACGCTGCGTCGAGCTGCTGGCAGGCGGCGGCATCGTCGCCATCAAGGGACTGGGCGGATTTCACTTGGCATGCGACGCCTCCAACGAGCAGGCGGTAGCCGAGTTGCGCCGCCGCAAGCACCGCAGCAACAAGCCGCTTGCCGTTATGGTGCGCAGCCTTGCCGATACTGAACGCCTGTGCCATGTCAACGACGCTGAGCGCGGCTTGCTGGCCAGCAGTATTCGCCCCATCGTGCTGTTGCGCCGGCATGCTGTTGGCGAGGGAGATTCCCCCGACGCCCTCGCGCTCGCGCCATCCGTCGCGCACGATCTACCCGAGCTCGGTGTTATGCTCCCCTACACCCCGCTTCAGCATCTGTTGCTTGCCGCAGCCGCGTCGCATGACATGCACGCGCTGGTCATGACCAGCGGAAACCTGAGCGAGGAACCTATCGAAACTTATGACAGCCTTGCCTGGGAACACCTCGTTGCCGCCGGCATTACCGACGCGCTACTCGGTAATGACCGCGCGATCCTCTCGCGCTACGACGACTCCGTGGTACGTGTGGTCGACGGCACCGGCATGCCCGTGCGTCGCGCACGCGGATATGCGCCGCAGCCGCTGTCGTTGCCGGCGCTCGACAGCACCACGCCCTGCGTGCTCGCCTGCGGGCCGCAGCAAAAAGCCACAGTGGCACTCACGCGCGAGGACGCCGACGGCCATGCAACCTGTTTTGTGTCGCAGCATATCGGCGATGTCGAAAATGGTGCGACTTTCGATGCCTGGAACGCCGCACGCATACGCCTGGAAGATCTTTTTGACTTGACGCCCGCCGCGCTGGCCTGCGACTTGCACCCCAGCTACCTATCGAGTCAGTGGGCACGCGAACAGGCGCAGGAACAGGACATGCCGCTTGTTGAGGTTCAGCATCATCATGCGCATATCGCGAGCGTGATGGCCGAGGCCATCGCCGCGGGCAAGCTTACAACCGACGCACGTGTCCTTGGCATCGCCTTTGACGGCACCGGCGCCGGCACCGATGGGACCATTTGGGGCGGCGAGTTCCTTGTCGCCGGCCTTGCCGATTTTGAACGCGCCGCGCACCTACGCGCTTGGGCGCTGCCAGGCGGTGCCGCATCCGTGCGCGACGCCCGGCGCAATGCCTTTGCCCTGCTGAGCGAGCTCGGCCTGCTCGAGCACCCAGGTGCCGCTCGGCTTTTGGACGGCCTCGACGAGCAGACGCGCAGCATCACGGCCACGATGATCGAGCGGAACATCAACAGCCCACGCACGAGCAGTATGGGGCGTCTCTTTGACGCCGCCGCTGCAGCTTTGGGCATTTGCGGGCAGGCAACCTACGAAGGCGAGCCCGCCATCGAACTCGAAGCCGCCGCCTGGCGCGCGCTTGACGTCGAAATCAGCTGTTTCGCTGGCAATCAGGTGGGCGTATCCGCATCCGTCTCAACGTCGCTGGACAGTTTGTTCAGATACGTATTAACTAATAACCCTCTCTCTGGCATTTTTGCCTCAGATTTGCCCAAAAAAGGCTCTCCAGACACCCTATTTGCGGCGAGCGTGCCCGGCACAGGCTCCAAATCGACCCATTTGGAATCCTCACAGACGACTTTTTCCACCCAAAGCCGCTCTAAAGAATACGAATCTGAACTAACTGTCCAGACGACCTCTAACAATCCCCTTGTTCTAGACCAAAAACCGCTTTTTAAGGCACTTTTGGGTGGAATCGAGGCCGGCATTTCCGTCAACAGGCTCGCGCTCGACTTCCATATCGCCATCGCGCGCTCTTCGGCACGAATCGCACGCGAAATCTGCGCGCGCGAAGACGTCGATACCGTCGCGCTCTCGGGCGGCGTGTTCATGAACCGACTTTTGCTTCAGCTCCTCACCCGCAAGCTTAAAGACGCAGGCCTTACGGTCTTAATTCCCCAAACCGTGCCCGTTAACGACGGCTGCATCGCCTACGGTCAGGCCGCCATCGCTCGCGTTCGCCTCGCGCAGACAGCATCGCGATAGGCTGTTTTGCCAGCCTGCGCGCCGCCGTCTCACAGGTGTAACGCGTTTGCTCGTGACTCCCGCGAGCGCTACCATCAACTGATGGGTAATTAGGCGCCTATCCAGCGCAAAACGTATAAAAGGGGAACATTATGTGCCTTGCCGTTCCCGGTAAAGTGGTCAAACGCGACGATGACCTTAAGGCGACCGTCGACATGATGGGCATCGAGCGTCCCGTTTCGCTGCGCCTCGTGCCGACGGCACGGGTAGGCGACTATATTCTCGTGCACGCTGGCTTTGGCATTCAGATTGTCGACGAGCAGGAAGCCCAAGAGACACTCGAGCTCGTCAATACCATGACCGAGCTGGCCGAAGAGGACCAGCTCACCACCAACCCGGCCGAGGCATACTAGTGGCGGCGGCGCAGCCGGTTCGCCCCGGTATCGACTTTTCGGCATTTCGCGACCCCAAGCTGGCTCGTGAGCTCATCGATCGTATTCATGAGTTTGTCGGCAACCGCAGCATCAACCTTATGGAAGTCTGCGGTACGCATACCGTGAGCATCGGGCGCTATGGCTTTCGCTCTATTATGCCGACGGGACTCAAGCTGCTAAGCGGCCCGGGGTGCCCCGTTTGCGTCACCGCCAACCGCGACATCGATCACGCAATCGCGCTTTCCAACATGGACGGCGCCATCATCACCACCTTTGGCGACATGATGCGCGTGCCCGGATCGTCCACCTCGCTTGCCGCGCAAAAGGCGGCGGGGCGCGACATCCGCATCGTCTACTCTCCGCTCGACGCACTCGACATTGCCGAGCAAAATCCCGAACGCCCGGTCATCTTTATGGGCGTCGGCTTTGAGACCACAACGCCCACCATTGCCGCCGCTATCCTGGAGTCCGACGCGCGCGGGCTCCAGAACTTCTCGGTCTACTGTGCTCACAAGACCACGCCGCCGGCGCTGCGCGCCATCGCCAACGATCCCGAGACCACTATCGACGGCTTTATCCTTCCGGGACACGTCGCTACCATCACGGGCCTGGCACCCTTTGGGTTTTTGGTCGATGAGTTCGAGACCCCCGGCGTAGTCACCGGGTTTGAGCCGGTCGATATCCTGCAAGGTATCTGCATGCTGGTCCAGATGGTTGTCGAGAAATGGCCGGCGATCGACAACGCCTACCGCCGTGGCGTCAACGCTGACGGCAACCCCGTAGCGCGCCAGCTGGTCGAGCAGGTATTTGAGCCGTGCGACACCACGTGGCGCGGACTGGGACCGATTGCCAACTCGGGTCTTTCCATCCGGCCCGAATTCGCGCGCTTTGATGCCGGCGCCCGCTTTGACGTACCCATTGAACCGACGGTCGAACCACGCGGGTGCCGCTGCGGCGACGTGCTGCGCGGCGCCATCACGCCGAGCGACTGCCCGCTGTTCGGCCACGCATGTACGCCCGAACATCCCGTCGGACCGTGCATGGTGAGCTCCGAGGGCAGCTGTGCAGCATATTTCCGCTACCGAGGCTGTTAGGTTCCGCCGTTCTAACGAACGGCGGACCGGTCGACGCTGCGCGCCATTCAGGCGAGCGATTTGCCTTTCAATCGTCGGCTGCGGGCAAAAGCCCAGCAGCCTCCTCTTTCAAGACAACTCACTTCGCCTGAATGGCGCTCGCTGACTTTTACTTAACATCGATTCTGCCACACTCAGCTATTGCCGACCCCCCCACGATTGGAGTTTTCGATATGTCCCGTACTGCCACCGATAGCACTGTCCTGTTGGGCCACGGCTCTGGCGGCCAGATGATGAAACGCATCATCGATGAGGTCTTTTTGGATGCCTTTGGGTCGCCCGAGCTGCTTGCGGGCAACGATGCCGGCGTCGCCGCGCTGCCCGCAAGCGGGCGAATCGCCATGTCGACCGACAGCTTTGTGGTAACGCCGCAGTTCTTCCCCGGCGGCAATATCGGCCGCCTCGCCGTATGCGGAACCGTCAACGACGTCGCGACCTCGGGCGCTAACGTGCGCTACCTCTCATGCGGCTTTATCCTCGAAGAGGGCTATCCCATGGACAAGCTGCGCCAGATTGTGCAGACCATGGCCGAAACGGCACATGAGGCAGGCGTGAAGATTATCACCGGCGACACCAAGGTGGTCGAGCGTGGAGGTGCCGACGGCGTCTACATCAATACCGCCGGCGTGGGCGAGGTGCCCGCAGGCGTGACGCTCAGCGGTGCCAACTGCCGGCCCGGCGACGCCATCCTGGTATCGGGTACGCTAGGCGACCACGGCACCGCCATCATGAGCCAACGCGAGGGCCTGGCGTTTTCGAGCAACATCGAAAGCGATGCTGCGCCGCTCAATCATCTGATTGCCGACGTGCTCGCCGCCGCCCCCGACACCCGCTGCTTCCGCGACCCCACGCGCGGCGGGCTGGCATCCACGCTCAACGAGTTTGCCCAGGCCAGCGGCGTTGCCATGGAGATCGACGAGGATGCTGTGCCCGTGCGCCCCGACGTGCAGGCCGCCTGCGAGATGCTCGGCTACGATGTGCTGCAGGTGGCAAACGAGGGCAAGATGGTCGCCGTAGTGCCGGCCGAGCAGGCCGATGCCGCGCTGGCCGCCATGCGCGCCGCCCGCTACGGCGAGAACGCCGCCGTCATCGGTCGCGTGCTGCCGCTTGCCGAAAGCACTCGACCCGCCGTGCGCGTACGCACCGGCTGGGGATCGACCCGCATCCTCGACATGCTCGTGGGAGAGCAGCTGCCGACGCGGCTTCGCTCCGTCCCTGGCGCCTCCGAAGGCCGCGAGGCGGTTCTTACCCGTCTACTCCCCGCAGCCGCTCTCGATAAGCGCTACGAGAGCATCGACAGCAGCCACCTCGTCAGTGCCGTCGGCCACGATCTCGATCTCACAACCGCAGGTCATCCCCATGCTCATGACCATCAGGATGGACTTAGCATCCTTGGCGTCTCCGCCCATCTTGGCAACGGTGATAGAGCTCTCATACTTGCTCGCCTCCTGCACAAACAGCGATGCAGGGCGCGCGTGGATACCGCTCGGGTTCTTGACGACCGTCGTCTTGGAAACCATCTCTGCTCCTTACTCCACCACAATGTTATCGGTTGCGGTGTCGGCGCCGTTGCTGGCGATGAGCTTCTTGTAATAGAAGAACGATTTCTTTCGGCCAAGCTTCAGACTTCCATTTCCAAAGTCATCAATGTCGACAGAAACAAATCCATATCGCTTACTCACTTCGGAAGTTCCGGAGCTGACCAAATCGATGGGGCCCCACCATGCATAGCCAAAAACGTCCACGCCATCCTTTAGCGCTTCGGCAAGTTGCTCAACATGACGCTTCAAGTAATCAATACGGTAGTCGTCCTCGACATATCCGTTTTCATCCAACTTGTCGACCGCGCCGAGACCGTTTTCGGAAATAAAAATCGGAAGATGGTAGCGATCATAAATATGATTAAGCGTAATTCGGAATCCAATAGGATCGATCGGCCAACCCCATTCCGAGGCCTTTAGATATGGATTCCTAATCGCTGTAACCAGAGAGCCGGAAGGCTTAGGCACCGGTTCGCCCTTGTATCGCATGATATAAGTCATGTAGTAGCTAATTGTTACGAAATCAACAACTCCTGACTTAAGTACCTCTTTGTCACCGGGCTCCATCTCAATATGGATATTGTTTTCTTTAAAGAATCGATCCATATAATACGGATACTCGCCCTTAGCCTGAACATCACTGTAGAACCAGTTGAAATGGTCCTCAAAGAGAACTTGAAGCTGGTCTTCGGGCTTTGGCGTCTCTGCGTAGTTTTCAAGACGGCAAAGCATGTTTCCGATCTTTGCATCCGGATCGATTTCGTGGCACTTAATGACTGCCTTAGCGCTCGCCACGAATTGATTGTGGGAGACCTGATATTTCATCTCCCAATTTCCTCGATACGGATTTTCGGGCGTTTCAGAATCCTTTTCGTTCAAGATGACGCCGCTGCATGTAAATGGATTTGTCAATACGTTGTTAATCTCATTGAACGTCAGCCAATACTTAACTTTCCCCTTATAACGCTCAAAGCAAGTTGCCGCATAACGTTCGAAAGCGTCAACCGTGTGACGGCTTTTAAAACCACCGTATGCTTTCGCGAGATGCAGGGGCGTATCAAAATGGCAAAGCGTCACCATTGGCTCCATGCCATATTTATGGCACTCGTCAAAGACGCGATCGTAAAATGCAAGGCCTTCCTCGTTCGGATTCTCATCATCACCGTTCGGGAAAATGCGGCTCCAGCTAATGGACATACGGAAAACTTTGAAGCCCATTTCCGCTATCTCGGCAAGCTGCTCCTTGTATCGATGATAGAAATCAATGCCGCGACGCTTGGGGAGATTGTAATCCTCCGGATGCTCCTTCATTTGTTCAAGTATCTCGGACGTAACAGCATTATGCGGAAGAGGCTGACCCTCGTAGCCGCGATTGGCCTCACGTGAAATAAACGGCGCAAAATCAGATGTCGCAAGGCCTCGTCCGCCCTCATTAAACGCACCCTCAATCTGATTTGCAGCAGTCGCACCGCCCCAAAGAAAGCCATCAGGAAACGCGCTGTTGGTAAAGCTATTGTTCATTGTCTACTCCTAAAGAAAAGGGAGGCCCGAATTTGCGAACCTCCCACCGCATGGCGCCTAATTGGAAGATTCAACCTACTCGCCTACACGAGCCGCAAGAGCACGAACGACCGGCATCATCTTTTTCGCCATATGCAGCTCGGCGCTGATTGTCATCAGAGTGTCCTGCGCATGCGTAAACAAAAGTGAGTATTCAACTTCCTCACCAGCAGCCTGCGCTTGAATGGTGGCCGTTTGCGCCTTGTGGGCGGCCAAGACCTTTGAGTCTGCCTCGGCAAGTCGCTCTTCTGCCCCATCAAAATCCAAGGACGCCAAACAATCCATGGCCTGATCGATGCAAACCCGCCCATCACCGGCATTTATAATGACTTCCATGGCCACCGCATTGACATCAATTGGCTTGCCCATATCATTCTCCCGTCTTTACCGAGAATCCCTCGGATGTCATAGCGTTCTCAGTATCGCCACCAACGTTGCCGCTCGCCTCAAGTTTTGCAGCCTTCTTGGCTTCACGTGCGGCACGCTTTGCTTCCCTTTTTGCCTTGAGCTCAGCCTCGCTCTTTTCCTCTTCCTCAGCAGCGTGCTTATCAAAGACCTTAAAGAAGGGATACCAAATAATTGCAGCGAGAATAAGGTTGACAGCGACAAGCACAACATTTCGAATATCGCCATTTGAAAGGAAATATGCCGAAACAGCATTAGGCAAGAAGTTCATGGCAAACATCTGAGTGTGAAGGCTGGCCCAATCGAACTGGAGCCAAAGATACGCATTCGCGGGGAGAATGATTGCCTGGAGAATAACAGGAATAAACAGATAGGGATTATTTACGATCGTGGAGAATACTAGAGGCTCATTAATGTTGAAAAGCGATGGCACAAATGTCGCTTTGCCAAGCGTACGGTTCTTCTTTGACTTTGAGAACAGCATCATGAATGCCAGCGGCAACGTATTAAGCTCTCCGCCAATCATGTAATAACGAGAAAGGCCATAGGCATTGATGTTGGTAGGCGTTGCACCCGCCGCCACGGCCGCCATGTTTTCAGCCATTCCGCCCTGCGTGATAGGCAAAGTGACCGAAATAAAGGCCCAACCAGACACGCCGAAGAAATAAAACACGTCCATCACAAGTGCAATGAACACAACGCCCGGAAGCGATTGCCCAAAGTTAGTAACCGGTGAAAGAAGAAGCGCGATTACGGTAAATACATCGATTTTTGCAAGGAACGTAAGCAAATAAGCAATGGCGAGGCTCAGCAAGATCGGAATAATGCTGTCAAACCAATTCTTAACAAAATCCGGAATAACCGAATCTTCTCCAAAGAAGCTGTGATGGGCTGCGAATTTATAGATTGCTCCAACAACGATACCCACGACCATGGCGGCAAACATTCCGCTCGAGCCGAACTTCCACATCTCAAACGCCACGCCCTCATCAACGGCTTGAGGGTTCATGCACAGCATAAAGGTACCGACTCCGGTAAATCCGGCAATCAAAGCCCTGCCCTTATCGTCCTCCTTGATGCAAACGCTATGAGGAATAATAAATGCGATGAACATTCCAACCAAACCGAAGGAATACGTATTAAGCGCAGTCAGATCGGGAAGTACAGGAATGAAATTACGCACGACATTGAAGAGGCTTGGAATCGCAGAGACCATTGTAAAGGGAACGATGTACAGCACCGCATTTGCGACTATTCCAAACCAGTAGTTTGCTGTGAGTTTGTTAATCACGGGCACAACATGCTTTTCAATTCCGCCTTGCACCCTAGTCATAACATTCGACATCGGCTCGCCCCCTACTCGCCATCAAACTCAATATCAAGAAGATCGTATGCGTCCTCGAGAATCCCCTCACCATCGAGGGCGGCATAATAATCAGGATCGATTGACATAACCTTTACGCCATATGGCTCAAGTTGTTTCTGCGTTGCTGGAACCTCAGCCGCAAAGTGAGGCCCCAATAGCAGAGCATCAATCTTGTCGGCATAGTCCATAATCTCCGACTTGCTGACCGCGCTCACGGTCACGTCAAGACCACGTTGCTTCGCGATTTTGCGCATATTTGCGGCCATAAACCCAGTCGATGCGCCAATACCGCATGCGAGCAATAGCCTAATGGTTTCATTTTCATCAACCATGATATTGCTCCTTTCTATAATTGAACGTCTTGCATTCGAGCCTTAAGACGCCGTGTCGACTCCGGTCGCCTCGATGAACCTAACCATACGGATACATCTCCCCAAAAACCAACCGTCTTTTTGCCGCATGGCGGCAAGGCGGCAGATTTTCCGCCCGCGCGGCAAGCCGGGCGATTTTCCGCTTGGGCGGCAAATTGGAAAAGACACCCTTTCTTAACCTGAGATACCATGGGGCGGTACACCCTGTCTGCCGTTCATCTCTTGGAGGAAAGCCATGGCGAGCGCCAAGCAGAACCGCATCAACCGCATGATCGACGTGCTCGAAAACAGCAGCTCATGGGTGTCTTCCTCGATGCTTGCCGGCCTTTTGGGCGCGAGTGAGCGAAGCATCCGCAACTATGTTGCAGAGGTCAACGAGACCGGTACGCGACATATCGAATCGTCTAAAGAGGGCTATCGCCTTGCCACGGCGGCGCCGGCTGCCGCCAGCGCTTCCGCTAGTCCTTGCGAAGGTGTCAATACCCTCCCCGCGAACGCGGACTCCAGGCGCGACTTTACTATCTCCCGCCTTGTCAACGCATGCGATGGACTCTCCGTCTTTGATATCGCCGATGAGCTCTTTATCAGCGAGAGCACGTTTCAGAGCTCCGTGATGCCGCAGGTGCGCGCACTCGTGCGGCAGTTCGGCCTCAATGTCGAGACACACGACTACCGCATGACACTCACGGGGCGAGAGGCCGACAAGCGCAAGCTTCTCGGCCACATAGCAACCCACAACTCCTATGGCTATTTCACCTCAACCAAAACGCTCGAAAACATGTTTCCCGACTTTGACGTGCAGGCAACCCTCTCGAGCTTGGTCGCGATCTGCCAGCGCTCGGATTTATTTATCAACGACTACGCGCTCTCCAACCTGCTCGTGCACCTGTTAGTGATCATCATCAGGCTCACCTCGAACAACGAGCTCAGCGAGGTGGACGGCCCCATCGATGCAGACGGCCTAGTGGCACAACTCGGGCAGCGCGAGCAGATCGTACGCTGCGCCCAGCGCATCGCCGCCTACTTTGAGAAGGAGTTTGGTTGCGCCATCCCACGCGCCGATTTTCAGCAAATCCTGCTGCTTTTGGCGCTTTCCGTCGAACGTTGCGATTTTGACGAGCTCAACCGCGAGAAGCTCTCAAGCATCATTGACCGCGATTTTGTAGACATGGTTCTGGGGATTCTCGACGAGTGCGGCAAGCGCTACAACCTACCGCGCTTTATCGACGAGCCCATGCGCCTGCAGCTCGTCCTGCATATGTTTAACGCCTACCAACGAGCCGTCTACCACGTAAGCTACCCCAACCCGCTCGCTGCGCAGATCAAAAGCGAGTACGCACCGGTCTACGACATGGCGGTCTATATCGCCCACCGCTTCTCCACCGCCATGGATATTGAGGTGGGCGAAAACGAAATCGCGTTTATCGCCTTTCATATCGGCGCCTATTTTGAGAAGTTCTCCGCACCCGACGGCGCCATCACCTGCACGGTCATCATCGAGGAGTATCACGACTTTGCGCGCAGGCTTGTCGACGACCTTAAGGCCGAGTTTGGAGACGACATCAGCGTTGTTGCCGTGAGAAGCTGTGATAGCTACCTGGCCGATCCTCCCGAGAGCGATGTGGTGGTCACTACGGTCGACGTGCCGGTTTGTGGCGGTAGCACCAAGATCTTGATCGGGCCCATCCTCACTAAACAGAACGTGCGAAAGATCCGCGACCGGCTTTGTGCCATCCAAGAGCGGCGACGGCGCCTCTACGCTCAGGGCCTTTTGGGGCACCTGCTGCGGCCGGAGCTATTTATACGCAACATAGACGCGGTTGACGCCACAAGCTGCATCGACCGAATGGGAGAGCTTTTGGCTGCTCAGGAGCTCGTAACGCCCGAATTTATCGCCAACGTGCATCTGCGCGAGAACGTCTCATCGACAGCGTTTACTGACTGCCTTGCCATACCCCATGCGATCTCGGTGTATCCCAAGCGCTCGTTTATTGCCGTGGTCCACAATGACGCCCCGATTCCTTGGGGACGCCACGACGTGCGATTTGTGCTGCTTATAGGTACCGCGCAGGAAGACATGGGGCTCTTTAGAGATGTGCTCGACCTGATTATCGAAGTGTTCTCCTCGGTAGAGACCACGATGAGGCTCATGCAGACCGACACCTTCGAAGAGTTTCTGGCTGCGTTTACGCACGATATCGGATAAAGGCTCGACCCGCATCCTCGACATGCTCGTGGGAGAGCAGCTGCCGAGAATTTACTAGGGCGGAATTGCACGGCTGGCGCGATGTGGCTTGATATCCCTGGAGATGTTCAGATTCCAGCCACGCCAGACGCGTAAGCCCAGTATTATGAGGTGCGTTTTAAACCCAATGACGGGAGCTTTCATGGCAGCAGCTTTTTCCACCGTGATCTTTGACCTTGACGGCACCATCCTCAACACGCTCGAGGACCTGGCGGCCGCCGGCAACCATACCTGCGAGATGCACGGCTGGCCCACGTTTGCCGTAGACGAGTACCGCTACAAGGTGGGAAACGGCATGCTCAAGCTGGTCGAACGCTTTATGCCTGCCGAGTATGCGGGCGACGGTCGCGCCTTTGAGCAGACGCTTGCCGAGTTTAGGGCTTATTACGGCGAGCACAAGGAGGACCACACCGCCCCCTATGCCGGTACGATCGAGATGCTCGACCGCCTGCGCGCCGCGGGTGTGCAGCTTGCTGTGCTCACCAACAAGGACCACGTCTCGGCGGCTCCGCTTATCGAGAAGTATTTTGGTTCCGAGCGTTTTGCGCTGGTACAGGGCCGTGTCGATGCGTTTCCGCCCAAGCCCGAAGCGCCCGTCACGCTGCATGTGATGCAAGAGCTGGGCGCCGATCCGGCGACCACGCTCTATGTGGGCGATTCCAATGTCGATATTTTGACCGGCCACAACGCTGGCCTTAAGAGTGCGGGCGTCAGCTGGGGCTTCCGCGGCCGCGCAGAGCTGGAAGCTGCCGGCGCCGACTACGTGGTGGACACCCAGGAAGAGCTCGCGTCGCTGATTCTGGGCGAGTAGCGGGGCTGTCGCTCAACACGGCTGCATAGATTCTGTCGCGCGGAAAGCGCATCCCGTTTTGCCGCCTCAGAATGGGATGCGCTTTCCGGTTGAGCCTTGTCGGGGAAACGGCATCCCGTTTCAGAGCAATATTCCGGGTCGCACTTTCCACAACCCACCCCATCCGGAAACCGCGACCCATTATTCGGCCAAAAACCGGGCCCCATTTTCCCGAGCACTCGATGCAACGCTGGCGCAAGGAGTGTCCCAAACTGTCGGCAGAATAACGCTTACTAATATCGCAGGCGCACTTGGCTTTAATTGTTATAAAGGGAGGGTCGCCCCAACGATCCTCCCTTTATTGCATAACGAACTGTTTGTCGCATGGCAACCTACATATAAGGCGCTATCCTTGCATCGCGCTCATCATCTCGGAGATATTAGAGTCGTCCCCCGACCATTCGTTGTCATCGTTAGCAGAATACTTAAAGGTAACCTTGGTGTCCCTAGGCTTGGCGGACTTGGTCACATCGAGCATTACCTGTCCAGCCAGCTTGTACAACTCATCTTCGGAAGGCGACCCATCAAGAGCAGCAACCTTCTCTTGGTATTTGGTGGCAAAATCCCCTTGAATTTGAGCCATCGACTTACAGGTGATGGTCACTTCAGCAGTAGCGGTACCTTCATCTTCATCGACCACAATGTCGCCGATTTTATAGTCGAAACCCTCGAGATAGCTCTTGGCGTATTCCTCGGTATTGATGTCGACCCTTTTAAACTCTTTCCCTGCAACCTTATCCAAGCCATCCAGAAATGATTCGTCGTTATTTTTAATCTCATCAAGCTGATTGGTCAGATCTTCGTTAATAAGTTGCTCGACTGTGGGACCACCGCAACCGTAAAGAGAGATCAAGCATGCAACCACTACAGCCAACATGAGCGCAAGCAGCGGCTTCTTTTTCATGACATTCCTCCAAACAAGCGGCGCTGCGTTCCTTGCGCAACGCACGTTGTGACAGTAAGTCCATATTAACGGCTCGACCCAAACCCCTGAGTCGCAAAAAACGGGCTTTTGATCGGGACGACTGGATTCGAACCAGCGTCCCCTTAACCCCCAGGCTTGGGACAGGTTCAAAATAGCGATGATATTCCAATTGACTAGGATAATGTAAAAGCGCTCAAATGCTGCGATATTCGATACGCGATTGTTCACGTCAGTCCTGAAACATACGAGATTCTTTCCGTTGTGATGGAGTTGCGGGGAGAACGGTAACTGGATGCTGCAAACTAAGAAACGCTGTTGATTTTCATCTGCTTAGCACGGTTCAAGAACGTTCTTCAAAATGCTGTACTCGTACGATGCATAGGGGGATCCAGTCAAATCGAGACCGCTAGTGGCAGAAATTATCGTATGGCAGCCCGCTTCAAGAACATCAGAGCCACCCGCAAATCCGTTCACGACGTTCCCCATATCATCTTTCAATACGCCCATGAGCGTCGTGCCCGAACCATAGTCATACGGCGAATCATTTTGAATTTCGACATCAAAACGGTACATATTAGTACCGATTTGTTCTAATCGTTCATTTAACACTGTGAACTCATAGGTGTCTTTTTCGGTGACTTTCTTAAAGGAATTAACCCTAAACGTAAGCTCAAGTGACGCCGGTAGCTCATCTATGCCACCAATTGCACCGAAGTACCATATTTCTTGCCCCGGAAGAAGAGCACAGCAGCTAGATATATTACTACTCACGGTGCCACATAGTGTGCCGTCCGCCTTCTTTGCGATGCCATCAACTCCCCAGTCGACAACAACTTGATCACTAGTGTTTTTGATTTTTGTAATATAGTCACAACCGCTTTGACCAACCTGATAGTTGTAAATAGGGTCCATGGTTACTACAATATCGGAACTCTTTGGACTACTTTCATTCTTAAGCGTGCCCTTTTTCAGTTTTAGCGTAGAGCCGTCTGTCTTATCAGGTTTGCCCGAACATCCAGCAAG
The DNA here is from genome assembly GCA_900546115.1 of uncultured Collinsella sp. Taxonomy (GTDB): domain Bacteria; phylum Actinomycetota; class Coriobacteriia; order Coriobacteriales; family Coriobacteriaceae; genus Collinsella. The sequence continues at coordinate 61,518 of URBQ01000001.1, read as the reverse complement.
GCCCAACGTTGCAATTCCGGCTAGAAAGCCTCTTCTCGAGATGCCTTTCATCAATTCCTCCCCTTACGCGTATGCTAATTTCATACCTAGATTACAGAGAGGCATTAGCAAGTTGTTGAGCAACAAATACGAACGGTAGAATTTGCATGGCAAGCGTTTCTATCCAATAAAAAACCTAGATTGTATGGAGAGGTCAGCAACTAGATTCAAAACGAATCGAGGCCACAACCGCGCAGGCGACTCAATTTGACAAACGAATGGCCCGCGCAACAGCCCCACTGCAATAAAATGCGCCTGCTCGGCCTATTAAAAAAGGGCGGCCGGATAACCCGACCGCCCTTGTGCATCTTCTGGATGACGCAGACTACTTGCGGACGACCTTAACGATGGCGTCACCGGCGGCGACAGCGGAGTCGGCCTCGACGGCGAGCTCGACATCGGCAAACTCGGCGGTGTTGGACACAGCAACGACGACGCAGTCCTTGTAGCCGGCAGCGGCGATCTTGGCGCGGTCGATCTTGAGCATGGGCTGGCCAGCCTTTACGACGTCGTCGGCCTTGACGAAGCCCTCGAAGCCATCGCCGTTCATGTTGACGGTATCGACGCCAACATGCACCAGAACCTCGATGCCGCTATCGGACTGCAGACCCACGGCGTGGCCCATGGTGACGGTCACCTTGCCGTCGCAGGGAGCGTAGACCAGATCGTCCTCGGGCCACACGGCGCAGCCCTTGCCCAGAACCTCGCCGCCAAAGACGGGATCGGGCACGTCGGCCATCTTGATGACCTTGCCCTTGACGGGCGAGCACAGCACGTCGGCGCCGGCAGAAGCAGAGATGGAGGACGGAGCAGCGGCAGCCGCGGGCTCAGCCTTCTTCTTGAACATGTCAAACAGACCCATACGTTTTCTCCTCTTGATTAAGCGCAACGTTATGCGCATGCCTATGGTGATTATAGTGCCAAATGGTTCAAATGCTAAGGTGGGGGCTCGAATCGCGAGCCCATCCCAACGCTTTTTCCCGGTGGCACTCATATTGTCGATTAATCCTCGATAAGCCCCAGATGCACAAAAGCGTTCCAGATGCCGTCATCATCGACGTCGGTGGTCACGTAATCGGCCGCGGCCTTGCACTCGACGCCACCCGACCCCATGGCCACACTCGTCGCGCACGCTTCGAACATGGGGATATCGATCTTGGCATCGCCGAAGGCCACGGTATCGGCACGGTCGGCGCCCAGGTGCTCGAGCAGCGTGTTGACGGCGTGCGCCTTGGTAATGCCGCGCACACCCATGTCACCAAAGAGCGCCGTCTCGCCCGCACCGCCCCAGGTGTGACACTCAAGATCGGGGAACTCCTCGATGCTATCCAGATGGTCCTGATAGCTCGACAGGATAAAGCTCACCTTATTGAGGTCATCGCGGTAGAGCGGCGCGCCGTAGACCATCCCGTGCATGACGTCGTCGGTCTCGAGCTCGTCGGCGCCCTCCACGCCCTTGCGACCGGCATAGGTCCTAAGCACCGGACGCGCAGCCTCGCGGAAGTTCTCACTTGCAAACAGGCCGTTGTTGCTCTCGAGATAAAACTCGAGGCCACGGCCGTGCAGCCAGTCTACGATATGGCGGCACTGGTCAGCCGTAATGAGCTGGTGCATCACCACCTCGCCGTCGCTCTCCACATAGGAGCCGTTGCCGCCGAGCATGCCGTCGAAACCGATAGCCTCGAGCTCGGGCGGCACCTCGGCTTTGCTGCGACCCGTGCACATATAGGCCAGATGCCCGTTAGCGCGGGCGGTCTGGATGGCCGCCACGCAAGACGCGGGGATATTGCCCTCATAGTCGGTGATCGTGCCATCGACATCAAGGAACAAGATTTTGCGGGAGGACATAGTAGGAACCCCTTACTCCAGGCCTTCCGCGCCGTTGCTCTGGATGATCTTCTGGTAGGCGTAGAAGCTGTCTTTGCGGCGTCGCTCGTAGGTACCGGTGCCGTCGTCGTACTTATCGACGTGGATAAAGCCGTAGCGCTTGCGCATCTCGCCCGTGCCGGCGGAAACCAGGTCGATGGGGCCCCACCAGGTGTAGGCGATCAGGTCGACGCCGTCGGCAATGGCCTCGCCCATGGCCTTGACGTGGCTCTGCAAGTAGGCGATACGATACGGGTCGTGGATGGAGCCGTCCTCCTCGACCTCGTCGTAGGCGCCCATGCCGTTCTCGACCACCATCAGCGGAATCTCGTAGCGGGCGTAAATCTCGTTGAGGGCGATGCGCAGGCCCAGCGGATCGATCTGCCAGCCCCAATCGGTGGACTCCAGATAGGGGTTCTTGCCGCCAAAGGTCATGTTGCCCTCGGTCATCTCGTGATCCTTGTGGGTGCCCACGGTGCCGGACATGTAGTAGCTAAAGGTGTAGAAATCGACCTTGCCGTCGGCGATATCCTGCAGGTCGCCGTCCTCCATCACGAGCTCGACATCGTTTTCGGCCCAGAAGCGCTTGGCATAGAACGGATACTTGCCGCGCACCTGCACGTCGGAGCAGTACCAGTTCATGGCATTCATCTCCTGCTGCGTGGCGAACACGTCGGCCGGATCGCACGTGGCGGCATAGGAGAGGATGAAGCAGTCCATGTTGCCCATCTTAAACTGCGGATAGTGCTCGTGGGCATAGCGCACGACGCGGCCGCTGGCGACAAACTGGTGATGCAGGGCCTGCATACGGGCCTGCGGCGTGGTGTGGACCGCCGAAGCCGGGCCCTCAAAGCCCTGGATCATGCTGGTCCCAAAGAGGTTACCCATGTCCTGGGTGCCGCAGTTGATCTCGTTGAAGGTGAGCCAGAACTTGACCTTGTCCTGATAGCGGTCGAAGACGGTCTGGCAGTACTTCTCAAAGAAGCCGATGAGCTCGCGGCTCGCCCAGCCATTGTATTTCTCGACCAGGTGATAGGGCATCTCGTAGTGCGACAGGGTCACGAGCGGCTCGATATTGTGAGCGCGCAGGCAGTCGAAGACGCGGTCGTAGAAGGCGAGACCTGCCTCATTGGGCTCGGCGTCGTCACCGTTGGGGAAGATGCGGCTCCAAGAGATGGACATGCGGAACATGGTAAAGCCCATCTCGGCGAACAGCGCGATGTCCTCCTCGTAGTGATGGTAAAAGTCGATACCGTCATGGTTGGGGTAGAAGCGGTTAGGGTCGATGTCGATCGTAATCTGGCGCGGCTCCTTGTAGCTGCCACCCAAGAAGTGGTCGTCGACCGACGGACCGCGGCCGTCAACGTTCCAAGCGCCCTCAAACTGATTGGCGGCGGTAGCGCCACCCCAATAGAAACCCTCGGGGAATCCCATAAGTGCCTCCTCGCTCATGCGTGTTGCTGATGAAACGAGTATGCCGCCGAGTCGCTCCAGGCCAGGGCGAAGGCGCCGATTTGGACACTTCTTTTCGCAGACGCGCGCTGCAACAGCGCTGCAGCTGAAACTTTTTGACACCGAAGGAGCGAAGACGATCCGCCCCGCGCTTACCGGCGGTATGCCGCGGGGGTGCAGCCATACTTGTCGTGAAACTTACGGTAGAAGAAGCTCATGTTTTCATAGCCCACCGCATGCGCAGCCGCCCCGGCCGTGGCGCCGCCGCGCAGAAGCTCGGCCGCACGTACCAGGCGTCGCTCCTGCACAAGCTGCCTAAAGGTCTTGCCCACATGGCGCTTGAGAAGCGCCGTCGCATAATTAGGGCTCAAGCCAAACTCCGCCGCCATCCCCTCGAGGGAGCATGCAGCGAATTCACAATCGATATAGCCAAGCATTCCCGTCACCAGGGCAGTGGGCCCCGCCGTGCCGTCCGCCGCGCCGCGCACCAGCTCGCGCTCGTAGCAATCCATGAGCTCGGCCAAAAACAGCTGAAACAGACGCAAGACGATCTCGGGACCGTTGGGGCTCGGGTCGTACAGCTCGCAGAGCATCTCCTGCATGTAGCGCCGAATCCGACGGCTCTCGCCGCAATGAAAACGGACATGGCCCCGATGGTCCGTCTCGCTGTTGAGCGCGTTGAACAAAAACCGCGAGACCGCGCTCTCGCGCGAGAGGCTCGACTCGAGACTCCGGCGCAAAAAAGAGCGTGAAACGGTCATGCTCAGCATGATGTCGTCCTCACCAAGCGCCGCCACGGCATGCGGGCAGAGGGCGTCGAGCAAAAGCACCTCGTTGCGGCCCAGCTCGAGCCTCTCCCCCGCCACCGTCTGCGGGCAGCGTCCGCGATACACATAGCTCAGCTCCACGTAATCATGCACGTGCTCGGGAACTGCATTAAAGCGCGAGTTTTTCCTTATCGTCAGGCCACGCGGCATGCCGGGCTGGGCATAGGCAAACCCTGGCTGGCCAATCTTGCGCACTGGGCATCCGTCGATTTCGACATGCTCGGTCATAATCGACCAATCAAATGCCATGCCGTCTTTATAAGCGATCTCACTGGCGCTCAGTTCGTTGAGCCTACGCTCGAGCTCGTCGATCTCCATGGCTTGCCAATCGTTGATTTGGTCATAGTTCGTCGTGATTCAGATATTAGCAGAACGCGCCGACGTGTCCATAATCTGTGCTATGCAGCAGATCGATCGAGCCAAGGAGGATCCATGACCGCGTACTATCAGCAGGTGCTCGAGGGCACATACGACAACCACGTGCTTCCGTTTTTGTGGATGAAGGGCGAGAGCCATAAGACCATTGCCGAGTATCTGGAGAAGATCGCCGGCGCCGACATCCACGAGGTCTGTCTCGAAAGCCGCCCACACCCCGATTTTTGCGGCGAGGGCTGGTGGCGCGACTTGCGCTTTGTCATTGACGAGTGCAGGCAGCTGGGCCTTAAGCTCTGGATCTTGGACGACGCGCACTTCCCCACGGGCTTTGCCAACGGGGCCGTCAAGGAGGCCGTGCCCAAGCTCCGCAAGATCGTGCTCACGCACCGCACGTTCGACATCGTGGGCCCCACGTCCGCCGCGAGCATCGCGCTCGCCAACATGCTCGACAAAACGGAGCGCTTCTACGGCGTGACATTTATGCAGGACGGCAGCCCCGTCGACGTCGCTTACCGAGTAATCGACGATGCAGACGGCAACCCCAGCCGCCTGGTCTTCGATGCACCTGCGGGCCTCACGCAGGCATGCGTGATGTTCACGAGCGGCAAGACCTCCTACAACGAGGACTACATCAATATGGTCGACCGCGCCTCGGTGGCGCAGCTCATCGATGCTGTCTACGAGCCGCATTTTGAGCATCTGGGCGATGAGTTTAGCAAGACCATCTTGGGCTTTTTCTCCGATGAGCCCGGATTTGCCAACGAGAAGGGCACCACGGGCCCCGATGGCATCTCGGACACGCTCATCGGCAAGGCCACCGCGCCCCTACCCTGGTCGGCCGAGCTTGAGCGTCGCCTGCGCGCGGCACTGGGCGAGCGCTACCTGGCCGAGCTCCCGCACCTGTGGGACCGCGAGCCGGCCGGCGCGCACGTACGCCACGTCTATATGGACATCGCGAGCACCCTCTATAAGGAGTGCTTCTGCGACCAGCTCGGAGACTGGTGCCGCGCGCGCGGCGTGCAGTACATCGGCCACGTTATCGAGGACAAGGACTGCCACGCGCGCCTGGGCGTGGGCGCCGGGCACTACTTCCGCGCCGTGGGCGGTCAGGACATGGCGGGCGTCGACATCGTGATCAACCAGCTGGTACCCGGCATGGACCGCGGCCTTCACAGCTACGGACGCGGCGTGTGGGACCTCGAGTTCTATAACTACGTGCTGCCCAAGCTGGGCTCCTCGGCAGCACACCTCGACCCCAAAAAGCAGGGGCGCTGCATGGCCGAGGTCTTTGGCGCATTTGGATGGCACGAAGGCCTACGCGAGATGAAGTGGATCGCCGATCATTTTTTGGTGCGCGGCGTCAATTGGTTTGTGCCGCATGCCTTTAGCATGGCCGCCTTCCCCGACTGGGACTGCCCGCCGCATTTCTATGCGCATGGCCAAAACCCCCAGTTTGCACACTTTGGGCAGCTTATGAGCTACATGAACCGTACGGCGAGCCTGCTGAGCGGCGGGCGCGCAACGACCCCGGTGGCGCTTCTCTACCATGCGGACGCCGAGTGGGCAGGCGAGGCGAACTTTATGCAGCATGCCGCCTCCGAGCTTATGCGCGCGCAGGTCGACTTTGACATCGTGCCGTCAGAGGCATTTGAGGACGCAGGGCGCTATGCCGTTGAAATTGCCGCAGACGGTAGCGGCTTTAGCGTGAACGGCCAGGCATACCGCTGCCTGGTGATGCCCGGAGCCGAGTTTGTCGGCGAAGCCGTGCTCGACTTTGCCGCGCGTGCCGCAGCCGCAGGTGTTGCCGTGTACGCGCTGGATGAGTTGCCGAACAAGCGCTACGACGGTGACACTGCAGGTCGCGAGGGCTTTGCCTCCCTGGATGCAGCCGCGGTCGCCGGCATCAAGCTCCTGGCGACCACCGAGCTCGCAGACACACTTGCCAACACCGGCATGCAGACCGTGGTTTGCGCCGAGCCCCAGCCCTGGCTGCGCGCACTGCGCTACGAGCGGGCGGGCGAGACCTATCTGATGCTCGTCAACGAGCATCCCAAGCAGGGTATCTCCACTCAGATTGCGCTTGCCGACGGCATACCCGTTGCAGGCGCGCGCCTCGACCTGCTCAACGGCACCGATCCCGCCGCCTTTGACGGCACGCTCGAGCTGGCTCCCTACGAGAGCTGCATCGTGGTCCTTGGGGCTACAGGTTCCGCCGGCGCGGCAACTGCTGGAGACGAAGCCACATGCGTCGACGGGCCCTGGGCGGTTGCCTTCTCTGCCCCTGGTACCGATGCCTTTGGCGAGTCTGTTGAGCTTGCAGACCTGCACGACCTTTCCTCGGCCGAGTTCCCCGGCAAGGCCGGCACGTTCCGCTACCAGGCCTCCTTTGTCCTGGGCGAAGCGGCCAGCCGCGCTGTCATCGACCTTGGGGAGGTCTTTGAGACCGCAACCGTCACCCTCGACGGCAAATCCCTCGGCACCCGCATCTGTCCGCCTTACCGCTTTGAGGCCGCCGCACTTTTAGCCGGTGAGCACGCGCTCACGATTGACATCATCAACACCCTCGACCACGCCGTCCCCGACGTGTTCGGCATGACCGAGCCCTCCGAGCCCAGCGGTCTCTTGGGGCCCGTACGCGTGCTCGGGTAACGCCCCGGGCGCAAACGGCCCAACAAGGACAGCGCCCCTATGTTGAGCCCGCACAGCGTCGAGCGGTCCGTCGTTCATAGACCGGCGGACCAAAACTCCCAGCCAAGCCGAACGTTTTATTTATCGCTATGATTGGTTTATCGCGACGCAAACGCATAGGAGCCATATGGATATCAGGCGAAAGATCACGCAGGGCAAAAGCCTCACCCCCACCGAGCAACAACTTGGGCAAACGGCGCTCGCCATGGGCGAGGATGTGCGCGGGCTTTCCATTAAGGAATTTGCCGCGCGCGCCAACGTTTCGGTCGCGAGCGTTCACCGCTTTTGCAAAAAGCTCGGCCTCGAGGGCTTCAAAGATCTCAAGGTCGAGCTCATCCGCCAGGCGACCGAGGCGGGCAACCGGCGCGACGTGGACATCAACTTTCCCTTCGATGCCACCTCCACCCCTGCGCAGGTGATGGAACGCATGGAGGGGCTCTACCAGACCACCTTGGCCGAAACGCAGGAGCTGCTCGACCCTGCACAGCTCAACCACGCCGCCAAGCTCATCATGCGCGCCGGCACCGTGGACATCTACACGGGCTCGCACAACCTCTATCCAGCGGGAATGTTCCGCGACCGCCTGCTCTCCGCCGGTAAAAGCGCGACGTGCCACGACGGTGTCGAGGCCCAGGTGCGAACGGCGCTCGCCTCGGGCCCCGACCATGCGGCAATCGTCATCTCCTACAGCGGCCTTGCCCCCAACCTCAAGGACATCTTGCCGATCCTCAGCAGTCGACATGTCCCGGTCATCGTCATCGGCACGCCTTATTGCGCGCGCATTCACCCTGGCTTTGCCGCCTACCTTACGGTGAGTGACCACGAGAGCATGACGCACCGCATCACGCAGTTTGCCAGTCACATCGCCGTGCAATACGTGCTCGATTCGCTCTACAGCAGCTACTTTGCCAAAGATTACGCCCGCTGCTCCGAGTTCCTCGAGCAGTCCTTCCCCTTTACCAAGCTGCCCGGGCTCAAATAAAACGAGAGAGGATTTTTGGACACTTAAATGACGAGGGTGGATAATCTCCCACTTTGAGCCTGTACACAGGCAAAAAACGGGAGATTATCCACCCTCATTCTGTAGTCGTTGCCCGCGCCTTTTTGCCGCTGGTCGCGTTGGAACCGCGCGCTACTGAGTGGGCGAGACCACCAGAAGCGCGTCGTGCTCAAAGGGATGCTGAGCCACGCGCACGGCACCGTCGACGGGCACAACCGGCAGGTTTGCCACGCGCTTGTTCTCCAGATCAAACGCCACAGCATTCCAGGCGGTTGCGCCGCCCTCGAGTTTGAGCTTGACGGCCGTGGTCCTCGGCAGATAGACCACCACGCGTTCGCCCACGCGCGCCACACGGATGGCTTCGCGTGCATCGTCGAGCAACTCCTGCGCGGGTTCAACAGCTACCGCCCCATCCGCGCTTGTGGCACCCAGGCCGCGTAGCACGTGCTCGATCAGGCCAAAGTCCCACACGCCCGCAAACTGCAGGCACTCTTGCCAGCGGAAGGGCATGTCAAAGCCCTCGCCCAGGACCGAGCCCTGGCTGCGCGATGTCTGCCAGTTCCACACGCCGTGTGCGCCATAGGTCACGCCGGCACTGGCGCCGGCAAGAATCGACGACCATACGCTCGCGCGGCAATCCTGCGCGGTAAAACGCCAGTAGACGTTGCGCGACGCACCCATCTGCTCGTAGCAAGGCTCGGAGTTGACCATCGGCTTTTTGGGATAGTTGGCGATAAAGTCCTGCGGCAGACGCCATGCCTCGGGCTGGCCCTCGTAGTTGTGGCCGGGCTGGAACATATAAAAGTCCAGACGGTCCAGATACTGCGCCGGAATGGTGCGGTTACCGCGGTTGATATGCATGGTGCGCAGTGCCTCGGGCGCGCGCTTGACGACCTCGTCGAGGGCGTCCTCGTAATAGGCGATCGCCTCGTCGCCGGCAAAGTCGGTATCGCCCGTCACCACGTAGACGGGGTCGAACTCGCCCAGGTTCTCGACGACGCGGGCAACGTGGACGCGAACCTCCTCACGCGGCATAACCTCGGCGCCGCAACGCTCGGCGATCTTGGCGCCCCAGGTACCGGGTACGTAATTGCACCACATGAGCACGAGCGCCGGACGAATGCCGTGCTCGACGGCAGCACGGCACATGGCGGCGGCACGATCCCAGTACGCCTGGTTGGGACGGGACCAATCAAAGTGCACGCCGTCCTCGCTGGCATAGGGCCAAATGCCCAGGTCGGGGCAGCAGCGATCCCACTGCGGCAGCGTGTTGATCTGCAGTGCGTTCATGCCCTGCTCGGCACGGCGGGTCAGGTAGTAATCCCAGTCGTTCTCGGCGATGCTCGTAAATGCGCTCCAGCACGTATCGGCAAACCAGAAGAACGGTTTGCCCTCGCACAAAAAGCCATCCTGGCGACCGTTGACGGTCAGCTTTCCCAAACTCATCTGCATGTCCTTTCGTTTGATAAAGGATTTGCGAACCGCCGAGGGCTTTCGCGGTAACCCCGCGCGAAAGCCCCCGCCGCTTGGCAAACCATCGCGGGCGAATACCGTCCGCCCCATCAGTCTACCTTGCAAGAAGGGCCCCGCCGGGCTTACGCCTGACGGGGCCCTGTCGTGTAGGTGAGGTCATATGTGACCGAACGGTTTGGCCTTAGGCCTCCATCTCGGCGAGTTCCTCCTTGGAGAAGCCGCAGGCAAAGACGACGGCAGCGGCGATGACAAAGGAGATTGCCATACCAACAATAGCCCAGACGGTGTTCATCTGGCCACCCTGCAGGTAGTTGGTGAAGACCAGGAAGTTGGAGGCACCGCCTGCGAGGTAGTAGGTAACACCCATGAGGCCGGAGAACACAGCGCCGATAGCACCGCCGATGAACATGCCAAACATGGTGCGACGGAAGCGCATGAGGATGCCGAAGAGCGCGGGCTCGGTGACGCCGCCGGCGATGGCGGAGATGACGTAACCGATGGCGAGAGACTTCTCGTCGGGGTTCTTCATCTTGAGGAAGGCACCGAAGGCGCAGCCCCAGACAGCGGCCATAGCGCAGTTGGTGGAAACGAAGACGAAGGGATCGTAACCGGCAGCGATGATCTGAACCTGGGCGAGCAGGATGACGGGCATGTGCATGCCGCAGACCACGAAGAGCTGCCAGAAGGCGCCGAGGATGGCCATGACGATCAGGATGCCGATGCCGCCAAGGTCAGCAAGGCCGAAGAGGGCGTTGGCGATCAGCGTACCGATCTCGTTGCCGATCGGAGCGAGGACGATGAAGGCAATGGGGATCGTGACGATCATGGTGCAGAACGGCGTGAAGACCGTGGACAGCACGTCGGGCATAACCTTCTTAAAGAACTTCTCGATGAAGTACAGGACGGGCACCGAAAGGATGATCGGCAGGACGGACTGCTGATAGTTGGCAGCAGCGATCTGGATGCCGTAGACGGAGATGATGCCGCCGCCCTCCTGGGTGGCGACGCTCACCACGGAAGGAGCCATGAGGGCGCCACCGAGCAGCATGCCGAGCACCGGGCTGGCGCCGAGCTTCTTAGCCGCGGCATAACCCAGGTAGATGGGGATAAAGGTGAACGTGGCCTCGTACAGCGTGGTGTAGAGGAACGTATAGGTCGGGTCGTCGGCCGAGAGCACACCGAGCATGGTGGGGCCGAGGACGGCCGCGATGGTACGGAACAGACCGCCGGCCATGAGCAGCGGGATGAGCTGGGTCATGGAGCCCGACAGATAGTCGAGGATGATGTTGGGCAGGTTCTTGAGCTCGAACTTCTCCTTGGGAGCATCGAGGTTCTCGTTGACGGCCTCGCCCTGCTTGACGCCGGAGATGGCGACGAACTCGGCGAGCACCTTGGGCACGTTCTGGCCGATGATGACCTGGAGCTGGCTGCCGGCGAACTGGCAACCCAGAACACCCTTCACCTTCTTGATCTTCTCCACGTCGGCCTTGCTGTTATCCTTGAGCGTCAGACGCAGGCGCGTCATGCAGTTGGTGGCAACGGAAACATTCTCCGCACCGCCCACGAGCTCGAGGACATCGGTGGCAATCTGCTTGTTATCTACTGCCATGGGACCCCTCCCCATATCTTCGTGTGCCTACTCGCTTGTGTAAGCACGCCTTTGGCTCGGCGACTATAACCCCTTACGGTTGCCGAACCCTTGGATACGCTGTCGTAAACAATTTGTTTACTGAACGTTTACTGGCTTTAGTTTACACGGAGTGCCTGATTTGTGGCGATTTTGCCGTCTGGAGTCCGGTGAACGGTAGGAAATCGGGGGTAAGCGTATTTAGACGGTAGAAGATCGTCTATTTGACCCGATATTGATATATGGCTATTTACGTGGGCTTTTATTTTGATGAACACCTCTATAACCTGTTAGATCCTCAACAAAAGTCCTGCTAGTTACTAGTAAACGTCTGTTTAGTAGTTCATTGCGTGTTCCGTTTTACCGTTTACCGAGTTCATCTGCTCATTCTACAGTTCTGCATTAGACTAAACATGTTTAATCTGTATTGCCGCCCTTGTTTAGTACTTGCGGCACAAAGGAGTAGCTCATGGAACTCAAATCGTGTACCTACGCAACCGTCACCACGCTGGGCGATTTTGGCCCCTGGATCAGCAAGGTCGTACTCGACCTGCCCTGTACCGTGCGCGCCAACGACGTGAACGAGCACACGTTCAATATCTACTGTGCCCGCCACGAGCGCGCCGGCGAGGTCTTGATGCGCAAGGAGCACGGGGCCGATCACGCGGCGCCCTCCGTGGGCTACGTGCCGGTCCTCGCCACCTACCCCTGTGATGAGAACGGCCAGCGCCTGCCCAAGGGCACACACGTAGCGCTCGAGACGCCCGAGGTGCGTCTCACCAAAGAGATCGAGGGTGGCGTGCTGGGTTCGCGCTATATAGAGAGCCGCCTGCGCGTGACGCAGCTTGTGGCGCTCCCGGGCGAAGACGGCGACGACCCCACCGCGGGCCTCGTCTTCGATCGCAGCCGCGGCGACATCTGTCCCGCGCTCAAGGGCTGGCATAACGCCGTGCAGCAAACGCCCGTCGACGGCATCGCGCTCGAGTACGGCTATTTTGAGCCGAGCTTTGAGCCCGCTGACTCCGCGCTCTTCAACCCGTTTGCGCCCAAGGACACGCCCGCCATCGAGAAGGCGCCGCTGATCGTGTACCTGCACGGCGCCGGCGAGGGCAAGGGCACCACACAGGGCGAGGGCGCGACGCGTGCCTACACCGGCAACCGCGTGACAGCGCTCTCGCAAAAGCAGATCCAGCGCTACTTTGGCGGCTTTGCCTGGGTGCTCGTGCCGCAGTCGCCCACCTTTTGGATGGACAACGGCGTCGAGCAACTCGGTCGCTCCAACCAAAGCATCTACTCTCCCGTGCTCAAGGCGCTCATCGACGAGTTTGTCGCCGAGCATGCCGACCGCATCGACACCGATCGCATCGTGGTCGCCGGTCTTTCCAACGGCGGCTTTATGACCCTGCGCCTGTGCGCCGACTATCCCGAGTTCTTCGCCGCGGGCCTTCCCTGCTGTGCCCCGTGGTACAACGCCACGGACGAGGACGTGGCCGCACTCGCCAAGACGCCGCTGTGGTTTACGCACTCCAAGGGCGACGAGCTCGTGTGCCCGCAGCAGACGGTGCTGCCGCTCACGGCGCGCCTGCGTGATGCCGGCGCCAACGTGCACCTCACCTACTTTAGCCATGTCGAGGACCTGACCGGCGTGTACCGCGAGGCCGACGGCTCGCCCAAGAAGACGTTCAATCACGGCGTGTGGATCCACCAGTTCAACGACCTGTGTTATCAAGACTTCGACGGGGGCAACGTACTCATCGACGGCGAGCCGGTGGGCTGCTGGGAGTGGTCGGCTAGGGTTTCGAGGTAGCCGTCCCATCGGGTGCCCCGCCCTTTAGTTTTGTGAACGTCCTCGCGCATGGGCCCGTTCATCCTGCTCCTTCGGAACAACGGATAAACGGGTCCGCGCTGCGGAATGTTCACAAAACTAAAGGGCGGGGCACCCTGAGTTAACGTTGTTCGAAACGCTGGCCGGGCGCTTCCGGCGGGCCGCCAGGTCGGTGGCGATGCGGGCGTGGGCCCCGTCTTGCCTTGCGCGTAACTGGCTGAAAACAAATCGTGGTTGGAGTTATTCCTATGTCTCAGAATTTGACTCGGGTGATTGTCACCACCGATATGGAAGTCGATGATATGAACTCTCTGGTTCATTTGGCTCTGTATCTCAATGTGCTCGATGTGCAGGCTGTGGTGTACACGGCTTCGCAATATCACTTTCTTGGCGATGGTGTTCATACGCTGGGCGAGGTGAATCCGCATTGGCGGACCAAAGGCGTGCGCTCCTATACCTGGGACGTCGTTCCGCACGAGCCCGACCCCGAAGCTGGCTCGCTCATGGAGTACCGCCCATTCCCCGAGGGTTGGATCGAAAGCCTGTGGAGCAACGAGTATGCCCAGGCCTGGCCGCAGCTACAGGCCAACGCCGCTGCCGCCGGCGAGCCGTCCTTCCCCACGCCCGCCCAGATGATCGAGCGCACCTATATGGGCAACGTCGCCTTTGAGGGCGACGTGCGCGAGGAAACGCCCGGTTCGCGCGTCATCGCCGACGCCATCATGGATGACGACCCCCGCACGCTGTGGCTCCTTTCCTGGGGCGGTATGAACACTATCGTTCGCGCCCTCATGTCCATCGCCGAACAATGGCAGAACACACCCGAGTGGCCCGCCGTGCGGCAGCGGATCTATCAGAAGGTGCGCGTGATGGGGGTTGCCAATGGCGTAGGTCAGGACAACTCATGGCTCGACCATGGGCGCGAGCTCTTTCCCGAGCTCGTCTTTTGGTGTGTGCCCCATAAGTATGGCAGCTATGTCAACGCCAAAATAGCTCAGCCCGATACGCTGCCGCTGTTTAAGGCTCCTTGGCCCGAGCATAATCTCACCCAGGGCAACGGCCCCCTCATGGCGCGCTATATGCTCTATGGTGATGGCAAGGTCTACGAAAACGAGCCCGAGCGCTTTCAGTTTGGCAAGCATGCCCGTCTGGATTGGGGCCTGGAAGGCGTGCCCGCAATGCAGTTTGAGCGCGGCGACTTTATGGCCGAAGGCGACAGTATGACCTATATCCCGCTGCTGCCGTTTGGCCTGCGCGGTATCGACGACCGCAACTTCGATACGCTGCTCGGCCGTATGTTTCTTGATGGGCATCCCGATGCAGGAGCACCCACCGATTTTGACGCCATCAGTACGCCTGCAGACGACAACCCCAATCCCTACCTGCGCGCCTATCAGGAAGACTTTGCCGCCCGCGCGCAATGGTGCGCCCATGATCCGGCAGTCTGCTCGCACCCGGCGCATGTTGTCGAAGTTGCGGCCGATCGCAGTGCTATAGCCGGCGAACGCGTCGCCCTTGCAGCGACCATCGTCGATCCCGACGACAAGGGACTCGATGCGCATTGGGATATCGCCGTGGACCCGTCGAGCTATGCAGGTACCCAAGACCTGTCGCTGTGGCAAGAATGCACAGTGGACACCACTTTCGTCGTGCCCGCCGACGCACGACCCGGCGATCGCTTCGTGCTCACCCTCACCGTGCAGACGCGCGCCGAGCGCCCCTGCAGCCGCTACGCCCAGGTCGCCATCACCGTCGTGTAGCAACCGACGGCCCACATTCGGCAAGGAGTGTCCCCAGCTGTCGGCACAAAAGGAACGTCCCTAAGTGCCAAAATGACGAGGGTGGATAATCTCCCACTTTGAGCCCGCACACAGGCCAAAAACGGGAGATTATCCACTCTCACTCTGACTAGTCATTTAAGTCTGTCCCCAATGAGTACCCCACAGCAACGGCAACGCCGATGTCTTGGCAACGACAGACACTATGACCCAATCCAGGGGCACGGAAACGACAGGAGCCCCCGCTCGTGACCGCGGGTCGGGGCTGCGACAATGTTGTTGAAGTGCCAGAGGCGCAGCCGCGCCGCAACGAGGTTGGGAGGCTCCCGTGCCTAGATATTCTACCGCCTTCGGAATGGACGTACACCTCAGGTCCACCACCGTCTGCGCGCTCGACGCGGAGACGGGCGAGGCCGTGACGAGGAGGTTCCGCGGCAACCCCTGGGGCGAGGTCGCGGAGTGGATGTCGGGCTTCCCCGGCCCGTCGCTCGCCGCCTACGAGAGCGGCTACCTCGGCTTCGCCCCGCAAAGGGAGCTCTCCGGGCTCGGCGTCGACTGCGTCGTCGCGGCCGTCTCCAAGGTCCCGAGGTCGGCTGCCGACCTCTCGTCCAAGAACGACCGCAACGACGCGGCCAGGATGGCCAAGGCGATACTGTCGCACGACGTCACCCCGGTATGGGTGCCGTCCCCCGAGATCGAGGGGCTCAGGGACCTCGCCGCCGCCCACGACGCGGCGACCGCGAGGCTCGCGGCGGCGAAGCAGCGGCTCCTGGCGTTCCTAGCCCGCCGCGGCTATGTCTACGGCGGCACGACGCCGGCCGGCAACCCCCGGAAGTACTGGACGTACGGCTTCCTCAGGTGGCTCGACGGCATACACCCCGCCGACGACGGAGGCATCCGGGCGCTTGCGGCGCTGAGGAACGAGGTCGAGGCGGCCGACGAGACGAGGGAGGCCCTCCTCGCCGAATACAGGGCCGCCGTCGCGGCGGGCCCCCTCTCGGCCGAGGTCGAGGCGCTCCAGTCGATCAAGGGGTGCGGGTTCGCGCTCGCCGCCGCCTTCGCGTCCGAGGTCGGCGACTTCTCGAGGTTCCGCTCCGGCAGGCAGGTGACGGCCTACTTCGGCCTCGCGCCGAGTCAGAGGTCGAGCGGCGACTCCGTGCGGCTCGGAGGCATCAGCGGTGCGGGCAACGCGCTCGTGAGGAAGCTGGCCGTTGAGGGTTCATGGTGCTACGCCGCGGCGCGGCACCAGCCGAAGCTCATGCCGAGGGACACGGGCGTGCCCCTCGAGATAAGGATGCACGGGAGGAAGGGATCCGAGCGGCTCCTGCGGCGGCGCGAGGAGATGCTCGCCCGCGGCATGCCCCAGGCGAAGGCTAACGCGGCCACCGCGGCCGAGCTCGTGAGGTGGCTGTGGGCCCTCGGCACGATGTGCCGGGAGGGCGCGGAATAGACATAGCCCCCGCCCCGGCGAGCCGGGCGGCCTTCGGGGACACCCCCGTTCTCGCTGTGCGCGCGGCGGCCGCCGCATGCGCGAAGACAGACTAGGGGAACCCCGCCGAAGGAGAGGATTGCGGGCCGCCGGAGCGGTATCCGCGGATATGAGACTGAGCCGAAGGCGTCGATGACATGCCGGGGGCGGACCGGGACGGGTTTAACGGCAGGCCCCGCCGACCGATTGCAAGCGGTCGGCGGGGCCATTGTGGCCCTTGACAGTGGATTGGGTCATATGAGCGAGCGGGTCGCATTTGAGACAAGGTGACGTGAAACGAAAGGGCGCTGACCTTCTGGTCGCGCCCTTGAAGTTGAACGTCAGATTGTCCAAATGCGGCCCGCGCAGCGTCGAGCCGTTACGCGGTTTGGTAAAACCGCGTAACTACCTACTTGGCTCCGTACTGCTCGTAGTAGGCGTCGATGGCGGCCTTGAGCTCGTCATCGATGACGACCTTACCGTCGATCTCGTGGTTGTAGAGGGTCTCGACGACCTCGGCCATGGAAACGATGCTCGCGACGGGAAAACCGTACTTGGCCTCGATCTCCTTCTGCGCGGTGGTCACGCCGCCCTTGCCGACCTCCATGCGATTGAGGGATACGATGAGGCCCTTGATCTCGACATCGGCAGCAGCCTTGACCTTGGGATAGGTCTCGTCGATGGACTTGCCGCTGGTGGTGACGTCCTCGACCATGACCACGCGGTCGCCGTCCTGGGGCTCATAGCCCAGCAGGTTGCCCTTGTCGGCGCCGTGGTCCTTGGCCTCCTTGCGGTCGCAGCAGTACTTGACCTCCTTGCCGTACAGCTCGTGGTAGGCAATGGCGGTCACGACGGCCAGGGGAATGCCCTTGTAGGCCGGCCCAAACAGCACGTCAAAGTCGTCGCCAAAGTTATCGTGGATGGCCTGGGCGTAATACTCGCCCAGCTTCTTGAGCTGGTAGCCCGTCACATAAGCGCCGGCGTTCATAAAGAACGGAGACTGACGGCCGCTCTTGAGCGTAAAGCTGCCGAATTTAAGAACGTCGGACTCAACCATGAACTTGATGAACTCTTGCTTGTAAGCCTCCATGCGGGCTCCTCTCGTAATCGCGTACGTGCCTTCCAGTTTAGCGCAGGCAGGGCGCGTTGCGGGCGCGCTTTGGGGCCTCGGCATTCTGTAAAGGCTTTGTCAGGGGCAATGGTTTTCCAAACATTGGGGTTGACACGGCAAACCCCCTCATCAAGAATACGGGCGGATTGTAACGGGTACGAGATACCCAAAGCGCGCCGCGCCCGGCCTTAAGGAGGTGTGCCATGGAAGGCAGTCATAGTCGAAAAACCTGCATGTCGCCCTCGGCACGCCGCGAGGATTCCGCGCACGCATAAGCGCCAACAGCCGATCGTCAAAACCACCACAAAGGTGCCTGTCCCTTTGTGGTGGTTCGAAAGCATGACGTGAGCGACATCTAGGTTTTTTGAAGCACATACGACACGTACGCTAACTCCCTTCAACAAGGAGGACCCTATGCTGATGCTCAAAACCGCCACGGTACTCGAAGCCATCTCCAAGCGCCGCCGCACGGCGCGCCCCGCCGCTCATACCGGCATGTCCAAGAACACCATATTCGCCGCCACCCATAGCGCCGAGGATGCCCTCGTGCTGCTCGACGCCACAGCCGACGGCCTCACCGCCGAGCAGGCAACCGAGCGCCTGGACGCCTCCGGCCCCAACACCATCGAGGCGCCGACCAAGACACTCGCCCGCCGTATCGCCGACGCCTTTGTCGACCCCTTCGCCGGCATCCTCGCCGCTCTCGCGCTGGTCTCGCTCTACATCGACGTGCTCGCCGTGCCCGAACCGCAGCGCGACCCCTCCACGGTCATCGTCATCGGCATCATGTTGCTGGTATCGGGCGGTATGAAGTTTATCCAAGAAGCCCGCAGCGGCAATGCGACCGAGGCCCTCAAGGACCTGGTCTCCAACACTTGCACCGCTCTGCGCGACGGTGAGCGCGTCGAGATCCCCTTCGACGAGCTCGTCCCCGGTGATGTGATCCGCCTCTCTGCCGGCGACATGGTGCCGGCCGATGCCCGCATCATCACCGCGCGCGACCTGTTTGTGATCGAGTCCGCACTCACCGGCGAGAGTGAGGCTGTCGAGAAGACCGCTGCCATCACCGTCGTCGAGGGCGCCGACGACTCCGCACTGCCGCTCTCTGCCTGCAAAAACATCGTCTTTACCGGCACCTCCGTGCAAAACGGCACCGCTATGGCACTTGTCGTAGCCACCGGCTCGGACACTTACCTGGGCGGCATCGCCAAGATGCTCAACGGGCGCGGCGAGAAGAGCGCGTTTGACCGCGGCGTCTCGAGCGTCTCCATGTTGCTCGTACGCCTCATGCTCGTTATGGCGCCGGCCGTCTTTGCCATCAACGCCGCCACCAAGGGCAACGTCATCGATGCGCTGTTGTTCGCCACGAGCGTGGCCGTGGGCATCACGCCGCAGATGCTTCCCGTCATCGTGACCACGAGCCTGTCGCAGGGCGCCAAGGACCTCGCCCGTCGCCAGGTTATCGTCAAGGAGCTGCCAGCAATCCAAAACCTGGGCGCGATGGACGTCCTGTGCTGCGACAAGACCGGCACCCTCACCGAAGACCGCATCGTGCTCGAGCGCTACCTCAACACCGACGGCAACGAAGACGCACGCGTGCTGCGCCATGCGTTTTTGAACAGCTTCTTCCAGACCGGCCTCAAGAACCTTATCGACCTGGCCGTCATCGACCGCGCCGATGTGACGCCCTCGGCCGCAGCACCCGATTCCATGCTGGGCCAGAGCCTGCGCGACCGCTATACCAAGGTCGACGAGGTGCCCTTCGATTTCTCGCGCCGTCGCCTGAGCGTAGTTGTCGCCGATGCCCAAGGCAAAACCCAGATGGTCACCAAGGGAGCTGCCGAGGAAATGCTCGAGATCTGCTCCTTTGTCGAGGTCGATGGTGCCGCCCAGCCGCTCACCGAAGATAAGCTCACCCAGATTCGAAAGCAGGTAGCCGGGCTCAACGCCGAGGGCCTGCGCGTGATTGCTGTGGCGCAGAAGACCGACCCGCGCTGCGTGGGCGAGTTTGGCATCGCCGACGAGTGCGACATGGTGCTGATGGGCTTTTTGGCCTTCCTCGATCCGCCCAAAGCAAGTGCCGCGGGCGCCGTCGCCACCCTCGAGGCCAAGGGCGTCGCCGTTAAGGTCCTGACCGGCGACAATGACCGTGTCGCCGCCACCGTCTGCGAGCAGATCGGCATCGACGCGAGCAACGTCTTGCTCGGCTCCGAGATCGATGCGCTCGATGACGCCGAACTTGCCGAGCGCGCCGAGAACACCCACCTCTTCGCCAAGCTCTCGCCTCTGCAGAAGGCGCGCCTGGTGCGCGTCATGCGCGAGCTGCTCGGTCACACCGTGGGCTTTATGGGTGACGGCATCAACGACGCCGCCGCCATGCGCGCGAGCGACTGCGGCATCTCGGTCGACTCCGCCGTCGACATCGCCAAGGAATCCGCCGATATCATCTTGCTCCAGAAGGACCTGGGCGTGCTCGAGCGCGGCATCATCGAAGGCCGCCGCACCTACGGCAACCTACTCAAGTACCTCAAGACCACGGTGAGCTCCAACTTTGGCAACGTGCTATCCGTGACCGTCGCGAGCCTGTTCTTGCCGTTCTTGCCCATGAGCGCTCTGCAGCTGGTGCTGCTGTCGCTGGTCTACGAGATCGTGTGCATCGCGCTGCCGTGGGACACCGTCGACGACGCCTGGACCGTCCGTCCGCGCGCCTGGGACGCCGCGTCCATTCAGGGCTTTATGCTCGAGCTGGGCCCCGCGAGCTCGCTGTTTGACATCGTGACCTTCGCCGCGCTCTTCTTTGTGGTGTGCCCCGCCACCGTGGGCGCGAGCTGGGCAAAGCTTGCCGCCGCGGGCAACGTCGCGGGCATGACGACCTTCGCCGCAATCTTCCAGAGCGGCTGGTTTGTCGAGTCCATGTGGTCGCAGACGCTCGTAATCCACATGCTGCGCTCCCCGCGCCTACCGAGCCTGCGCGACCACGCCGCGCCCGCGCTGTGCCTCCTCACCGTGCTGGGCCTGGTGCTCGTCACTTGGCTGCCGGCAAGCCCCATCGCCGATGCGCTGGGTCTCATGCCGCTGCCGCCAATCTTCTTCGCGCTGCTCATCGGCATTGTCGCCGCCTACATCGCGCTCACCCAACTGGCCAAGCGCCGCTACATCGCCCGCCACGGCGAGCTGCTGTAACTTCACCGGCACCCTCGTCAAGGATGTTTGGGCCGCCGCGACCCGCCCCCGCTGGCCGCGGCGGCCCAAAACAGCTAAAAACGCCCCTCACCCCCGCTTTAATTTCTTTTGCAAGTTTTAACTTCTTTTGCTTTCTTTCACTTCTTTTAACAAGGCGCCCGGCGGGCATAAGTTGCTCGCCGGGGGTGTCGGTTCGACGAAGAGGCCTCAGCCGTAGCAACGGATTGCCCAGCGAGAGATTTCCCAAGTGCCAACTCAAACAGTACATGTTTAATCTGTTTCGTTAATTGAAATGCGTAAATATGGTTAACCAAAGAATTGATATTTGGTTAAATAGTAACTGTATATTTGGTTAAATGTACTGGTAAACAATGGTGATAATTATGCCAAAGAAGTACTACACTAGAATTATCGAAAATGAGCTTGACCAGCTGCTGGGTATATTCGGCGCCGTTCTCATCGAAGGACCGAAATGGTGCGGAAAGACGACCACGGCCGAGACCCGTGCGGCGTCCAGGCTCCTTCTCATGGACCCGTCCCGCAACTTCGAGAATCGCTTGCGTGCCGAGACTGACCCGGCTCTTGCCGTTTCCGGCGAGGTGCCGCGGCTGATTGACGAGTGGCAGGAGGTTCCGAAACTTTGGGACGCGGCACGGTTTGAGTGCGACAACCGCAGCGGCGAGCCTGGTCAGTTCATATTTACGGGGTCAGCGACACCGCGAGACGACGAACGTCCAATGCACAGTGGCGCTGGAAGGTTCGCTAAATTGCGCATGGATACCATGACGCTTTTCGAGCTTGGGAAATCCAGCGGCGCGGTTAAGCTGTCGGGCATTATTTCTGGCGAAAAGTTCAATGGCGCTTTCGGATCGCTGGATTCCGCCTCGATTGCCGAGTACGTTGTCCGTGGCGGATGGCCCGCGGCGGTCGGTCGCGATGCGCTGGCTGCGTCGGCGATGGCGAAACGTTACATCGGCATAGTCGCCGAAGAAGATTTGTCTCGTGTCGACGGCTCTCGCCGCGACCCTGAAAAGGTCAAAGCTGTCATCGAATCGCTTGCGCGCAATGAATCCACTTTGGCGACACTCAAGACGCTCGTAGCCGATCTTGGTGGAGAAGTATCGAGACAAACGGCGGCATCATATATATCCCTTCTCGCTCGGGTTAGTTTCGTTCGCGATATTCCCGCATGGAACCCCGCAATGAGATCTCCCGTGCACTTAAGAGAATCGAAGAAGCATCATCTCGCTGATCCGTCACTGGCGGCCGCTGCGCTCGGAGCGACTCCGGCGACATTGCTGCTAGATTTCAAGACGCTTGGGCTGCTTTTTGAATCGTTGGCCCTTCATGATTTGTGGGTTTATGCGCAGGCAAATGGAATGGGCCTCTATCACTATCACGATTCTCGCGATCTAGAAGTCGATGCAGTCATTGCGGCTCCCGGTGGAACGTGGATCCCGGTCGAAATCAAGCTCAGCTCCGCCCAAATCGAAGAGGCGTCTGACAGCCTTATTGCTGTCGAGAAGCGTATGGTTGCCGCCGGAAACAACCCGCCAGTTTCGAAAGTCGTAATCATTGGATTTGGTTCACAAGCCTATGTCACTGACCGCGGCGTCCAAGTTGTTCCGCTGGATGTGCTCGCGCCGTAGTGCAATTGCAAGTTTTTACTTCTTTTAACAAGGCACCCGACGGGCATAGGCTGCTCGCCGGGCGCCTTGGTTAGGATGCTATTGCTGTTGAGAACGCCTAGGCCAAATCTTCGCCGTTGGTGGCGATAACCTTCTTGTACCAGTGAAAGCTCTTCTTTTTGGAACGCTTGAGGGTGCCGTTGCCGGCGTCGTCGCGGTCCACATAGATAAAGCCGTAGCGCTTGGACATCTCGCCCGTGCCGGCAGACACCAGGTCGATCGGGCCCCAGGTGGTGTAGCCCAGCAGGTCAACGCCGTCCTCGGTCACCGCATCGCGCATCGCGGCGATATGCTGGCGCAGGTAGTCGATACGGTAGTCGTCGTTGATGGAGCCATCCTCCTCGACAACGTCCTTGGCGCCCAGACCGTTCTCGACCACAAACAGCGGCTTCTGATAACGGTCGTACAGGTCGTTGAGGGTGATGCGGAAGCCCAGCGGATCGATGGCCCAGCCCCACTGGCTCTCCTGCAGGTAGGGGTTCTTGGCGCCGGCGAAGGCGTTGCCCTGGGTGCGCTCGACGTCGGGGTTATCGGCACCGGCGGAGCAACGGGTGCTGTAATAGCTAAAGCTGATGAAGTCGACGGTGTTGGCGGCCAGGATCTCGCGGTCCTCATCCGTCATGCCCACATCGATGCCCAAACGCTCGAGCTTCTTGACGGCATAGGCCGGGTAGTAGCCGCGGCTCTGAACGTCGACGAAGAAATAGTTGCTCTGGTTGTCAATCTGCGCTTGGCGCACATCGCCCGGACGGCAGCTGTAGGGGTAGTAGCTACCTGCGGCAAGCATGCAACCGATCTTGACCTCAGGGTCGATCTCGTGAGCGATCTTGGTTGCCCAAGCGCTGGCGACGAGCTCGTTGTGGGCGGCCAGGTACTCGACGGCCTCCTTGTTCTCGCCCTCCTCAAAGACCAGACCGGCACCCATAAACGGCAGGTGCAAGATCATATTGATCTCGTTGAAGGTGAGCCAGTACTTCACCAGACCCTTGTAGCGGGTAAAGATCGTGGTCGCGAGGTTCTTGTAGAAGTCGATGAGCTTGCGGTTGCGCCAGCCGCCGTACTCCTTGATGAGGTGGATCGGGCAGTCGAAGTGCGTGATGGTCACGAGCGGCTCGATGCCGTGCGCCTGACACTCGCGGAACACATCCTCGTAGAAAGCCAGGCCGGCCTCGTTGGGCTCGGTCTCGTCACCGTTGGGGAAGATGCGGGTCCAAGCCAGGCTCATGCGGAAGGTCTTAAAGCCCATCTCGGCAAAGAGGGCGATGTCCTCCTTGTAGTGGTGATAGAAATCGATGCCGGTCTGCGCGGGGTAGTAATAGCCGTCCTCGAAGTCGAGCATCTTGCGCTGGCCGGAGACCACCGCATAGCGCTCGGGGCCGTGCGGTGCCACGTCCACGTTGGCCAGGCCGCGGCCATCCACGTCGTAAGCGCCCTCGCACTGGTTGGCAGCCGTCGCGCCGCCCCACAGGAAGTCTTTACGGAAAGCCATGCATCAATCCTTTCACACGCTGTTTGTCGTAGCTTCAGTATCCCCGCAAACAGCGCGCCGCTCAACGACAGCAACGCAGGTCGACACTTCTTTTCGCGCGCGGGCGTCCGGCAGCCGCCCCTGCCTGACACTTTCTGATACCGCCGCCCCAAACCACCACAAAGGGGACAGGCACCTTTGTGGTGGTTTGGGGCGGTTTGTCTTGATCTGTAACAGGTAGAGACGATTTAGCCCGCCAGGTGTTACAGATTAAAACAAAAGCCCCTAGTCGCAGGTGATGTCGAGGTTTTTGCCGATGAGGCCCACGTAACCGCCCTCGGCCGCCTTGGGGCTGTCGGCGTGGCAGAGGACCCACTTGTCGGCCTTCCAGTAGCAGTAGCTGTCACCGGCGGCAGGCATGTCGGCTGCAGCCTCGGGGCGCGGGCCGTTGGTGCCCGCCGGCAGCGCCACCATCACCTGAAAGCCGCCGTCGTCGACCATGCAGGGCGTGTAGTGAAGCGTGGTGGCGTAAACCTCGACGAGCGTGCCGGCGGGCACGCGAAAGGCCTTGACCTGAGCGGTGTCGAGCTTGCCGTCGACAATTTGCTCGCGCTTGGCCAGCAGCAGAATAAAGTCGCGCGCACCCAAATTAAACTCACTGGCACGGTGATACTCCAGACAGTTGAGGCGCGTGTTGTGGCCGTTGCACCAGCCCGGCTGGAACGGACGGCCGCCGTACATGAGCAGGCCGAGCGTGTCGACACCCTCAACCTGCTCGAGCTCGGGTGCGGAGGCCACGTACTTGGTGCCCTCGGGAATGGGAGTAGCCGCAAGCGCCTCGACAAGCGGGGCGGTCAGGTTGGACGGCACGTCGTCCCACACGCGACCATAGGATTTGAACTCGGGATCTGATACAGAGTAGATATGCATGTTCGCTCCTGTTCGTTTATGTGACAGTATGAACATTCTAGAACATCATTCATCCACGACCACGATCAATACCGAAAACATTGCATGCCGAAATCACCCGCTCAAAAAGCGACATGCAGCTTCCTAGTCGAGATAATCTTTAAGAAACTCAATAACGCTCATACACCAGTAGTCGGTCTCCGGCGCATGGGGCTTCATCAATGCATGCCCCCCTTCTGAATACATGACTCCCTCATGGTGTACTCCAGCTGCATCCAGAGCATCGACCATCTTTTCATAATTGTCGGGCGATACAATATCATCGTCAGCGCATTGCCAAAGATATGTCGGAGGATACTGCTCCCACACATGCTGATTAATACAGAAATCATCGAGCGAGTCGCGACCAGCCCCGCCGCACACCGAATCAAGAAATCTATTGTCTGATGCGTTCTCAAAGCCACGAAGATCAATCGGTGCATAACACAGGACCAAGGCTTTGGGTGCCTCGCATCCGTAGGACGCAAATCCCTTGTTGTCCGTCCCCCACTCGGCAGTTAAATGCGCACCAGCAGAAAAGCCGATAACTGCATAACTTTTTGCGACATTAAATTTCGCTGAATTCTCGAAGACAAAACGGACAGCTCGATTTAAATCGTCGATTGGACGCGGCATCAAAGGCTCGACCCTCACCCTGTATGACAGCACGAACACGTTATAGCCCGCATCGTTGAGCTCGGGGGCAACGGGAAAGCCTTCCATTTGATGACAAACGCTCTGATAACCTCCGCCCGAAACCGCAATGATAAAGGGAGCCCCGGGTCTCCCGGGAAAGAAGAACAGTTTCGTGTTGCGTCGAGTCGGATCACGGATGCAGTCGGCTTCATCCCATATATCGTAGGCAACTTGCCTCCCGTCATCCACGAGCTCGACAATCCGATTCAATCCACGCAAAACGCGAGTAGTTTCATATGGATTAGCATCAGAATTCATATGAGACACGATGGGTTTATTCCACATGCGCTCCCAAGTTGAAGGCCGGCAAAGCATAAGGTGCTCGCCAAAGCCAGCGAACTCAGGAAGGAGCGCGATTTCGCCAAACGTCATATCGGCTGTAATTGTCATAGCTAGTCACTCCAAAAATGAGGGTGGGCTCGCGTGAATCAACGGCAAGCCCACCACATGCAATCTGCCGCGGGGTTTTCGGCAGCTTACATCCCAAATAATTGTCTACTCCACTACTGCCTCTTCATCAGGGCGATACAGGATGTAAACGAGAACGAAGTTAAGAATTAAACCGACGACATTGCAAAGAATTGCGCCGATGAGGCTGCTCATATCACCAGAAGGATCCATATAACCGGGGAAGCTAAAAATGCCGCTCGACGTCATAACGAACGTACAGGTGTTGAAAATCGCCGGGATAACAGCACTGATTGCTCCGGCGACCATGGAAGCGATAATGATCTTCTTGTGCTCCAAGATGATGCCGTACAGCGCCGGTTCCGTAATCCCGAAAAAGCCCGTAATGGCACAGCTGAACCCAAGACTCTTTTCACTCGGGTCCTTCGAGCGGAGGGCAAACGCCAAACAAGCGCCGACAACACCCATGCTGCAGCAGAGAAGTCCAAGGATAGGATCGGAGCCGACGGTCATAATATTGTTGATGGAAAGCACGATCAGGGCCCAATGGAGTCCAAGGGGGATCATAACGAGACCGAATATCGGCCCGAGAATAACGCCGCAAAGGACGGGGCTGAACTGATAGACCGCCAGCACTGCAGTCGCAAGCAAAGAGCTCGCCTGCTGAATAACGGGGCCGATCACAAGGAGCGAGACGGGGGCGGCAACAGCAACCGTCAGGAACGGGACGAGCGCAAATGCCACAACATCGGGAAGAACCGCCCGCAGCCACTTATTAAGAACGGATGCGAACCAAGCCGCCACGATAGCAGGAAACACCGTGGAGGAATAGCTCACCATTGTGAACTTCATGCCGAGCAAATCCAGCGCATCGCCCGCTCCGGCCGCAGCAACGAAAGTCGGATAAATCAGGATTGCACCGAGTACCGCACCGATATATCGATCGGTTCCAAAGAACTGAGCAGCAGATGATCCGACAAGAACGGGCAGAAAATACATGCAGGCATTTCCCATGCCGTACAGCAGAGTGTATATTCCGCTCTCGGCGGAAACAGCACCCGCCGTCGTCAGAATACTAAGGACGGCGTTTATCATTCCGCATGCGATCAAGGCAGGAAGAACGGGCATCATGATGCCGCTGATGAGCTTCATTAGCTTTCCCAGAAAGCCCTTAGTCTCTCCTTCGCTTGCCTCGGAATCTCCGGCATCAATCCCGGTTTCCTTGGCAACGACTTCATAGACCTTATCGACCTTAGGTCCCACAATCACCTGATATTGCCCCGCGGAATGGCGAATGTCGATCACGCCATCAATCGCCTTGACTTTTGCATCGTCTACGATGCTTTCGTCCTTAAGGTTGAACCTTAAACGAGTCATGCAGTGAGCTACAAATGTAACGTTGTCTGCGCCGCCCACCATCTCGAGAATCTCGGCAGCGAGCTTGGTTGTATCTGCCATAAATACCATTTCTCCCATGTTGAGTTTTATATGTAACCATCAGCAAAGCGCGCGCCTTTGCCAACTAATTACCTTGTTTTCGATGCAATTCGATTGATGTGCATCATGAGGTAGAGTCTTTCTTCGTCTATAAGTTCCCGCCCCGTCAGTCGGCTGAGAACAGAAGCAATATCATCGGCGCACATTGATGCCACCGGATATTCTTTTTTGAGCGAGAGGTACATCTTGCGGTTGTCGCTCACGATGCTTTCGCCAGAGTTCAACCTATTGAATAAGTACTGAAGATGGGTTGCGAACCTTGCGTAATCGAAACCTTCCCGATCAACTTGAATGCCAAGCCGATTTTCAACAGCAACGGTTGACTCCTCCAGAACACGATCGTAGATATCCGCGCTAAACTCTTTAACTACTTCGCATGAGTCCGAATCGGCCATGTTATTGATAAACGCCATGGCAATTCCAACTGCCTCATGAGCTGGAAGCCTAACGTTAAGACGTTTCCTGATTATCTTAAGTGCATACTCGCCGATTCTAAATTCGACGGGATATTGTTGGCGGACATCAAACGATAAAGGCATGCGGACAACGATATTTTGCTCTTTGCGCTTAACCGCATACGCGATATGGTCCGCAAGGATAAACGGCAAATTAGGGCTCACCTCATAAGACAGCAAACCTGTCGACATATCAATAACATCCGAGGTAAGCTCGAGAAGCTCGTCGGGGACCTCGTCAACGAGAGCGATGTAGCGAGAGCTAACGTTATAAAACGTTCGTTGAATCTCCGAAAGAGGGACCTCGTCTCCGACATTCTTAAACCCCAGACCACGGCCGAATGCAACCAACTGTCTGCCATTTCCATCGACGCAGAGGACAGCGCTGGTATTAATTCGTTTAACAATTTCCATGTGTCCCCCCCCCCTAAACAGAACAAGGCTCCCGAAGCAGAATCCGACAATCAATGTCGACAGATGCTGCTTCAGGAGCCTTGCCTGAATATCACTCTGAGGACTAGTTTAAGCGAGCTAGTGCTAATGACCTCGAATAAACACTTCTAAACAGTTAAACGGTCGATATCTCCGTGTGAACGGTTTGGAGGCAGAGGGCGGCCCTATGCCTGCTGATAGTGCAGGTGCTTCTCGTCGATATCGGCCAGGTCGCGGTCGAGATAACGACGCGCAAGCCAGTTGGCCATGGGGAGGTTCTGGTCCAGGTAGTTACCGCACTCCTCGGGAGCGGCACCGGGAACATCGCCCTCAAAGCCCGCGACAAACTCGAACAGCTCGCGCACGAGCGGCAAGATTTCCTCGCTCGTCAGCTCACCAAAAACAACCAGGTAAAAGCCCGTGCGGCAGCCCATGGGACCAAAGTAGACAATGCGGCTCGACCACTCGGCATGATTGCGAAGGAACGTGGCACCCAGGTGCTCGATGGTGTGGCACTCGGCCGTGTTCATGACCGGCTCCTTATTGGGCGTGGTCAGGCGCAGGTCAAAGGTGGTGACGGCGGCGCCGGTCGCCGGATCGCGGTCGATGCGGCTCACATACACGCCGGGCTCGAGCAGCAGATGGTCAACGGAAAAACTCGCGATACGCTCCATGGCAGTTCCTCTCGGTAGTTAAATTGGGACGGGGCTCTTTTAGCTGGTTCGAATGGTCGCACCAATCATACCAGTCAAAAAAGCCCCGCCCCAAATGAGCTGCCTAGGACGGGGATCAATGAGTTTTTTATCCCCGTCCCAGAAAAATCCTTGGGCGCCGCGCAGACGCCTAGGCAGTGTATGCAATTGTGGCGTCGACAGCATGGCGCCAGCCGGCGATCTTTTTGGCTCGCTCGTCGGCAGGCATGGCAGGCTCCACGATGCCGCGGGCGCCGTAGACGTCAACGACATCGCGCGTGTACATGCCCAGCGCAATGCCGCAGGCCCAAGCCGCACCCAGGCCGCTCATCTCGTCGTTGCTCGCAATGCGGATGGGCGAGCCGACCAGGTCGCTCTCAAACTGCATCAGGTACGCGTCGCGCGTGGGACCGCCGTCAACACGAAGCTCGGCCAGTGCCGCGCCCGAATCCTCGACCATCGCATCGATCACGTCGAAGATCTGATAGGCGATCGACTCGTCGGCGGCCTTTACGAACTCCGCACGGCCCGTGGTGCGCGTCATGCCAAAGACGCAGCCCTCGGCATCGCTCGCCCAGTGCGGCGCGCCCAGGCCAGTGAACGCCGGCACAAAGTAGACGCGGCTCGCCGGATTGGCGGCGTAGCACAGGTCGGTGACTTCCTCGGGATTGTTGATGAGCTCCAGGTCGTCGCGCAGCCACGTCTTGACGGCGCCGGCGTAGCTCACGTTGCCCTCGAGCACATACTCGGTCACACCGTCCATACGCCACGCAAGCGAGCTCGAAAGCCCGTGCGAGCTGGCGACGAACTCGTCGCCGACGTTCATCATGACTGAGCTGCCGGTGCCATAGGTCGCCTTGGCCATGCCGCGGCTATGGCAGCCCTGGGCAAACAAGGCGGCATGGCTGTCGCCGAGCACGCCGTGAATGGGCACGGGCGCCGGCAAAAAGCCGCCCAGGTTCGTCATGCCGAACAGGCCATCGGAATCGGTCACCTGCGGCAGGCAGGCTGCATCGACGCCAAAGGCCTCGCACACCGGCTCGCTCCAGCAGCCACGGCGCAGGTCAAAGAGCTGCGTGCGGCTGGCATTGGACCAGTCGCAGCGAAACTCCGCGCCGCCCGTGAGCGTCCAGACCACCCAGGCATCGATGGTGCCCAGGCACAGCTCGCCCGCCGCAGCGGCCTCGGCAGCCGCGGGAACGTTCGCGAGGATCCAGGCCATCTTGCCCGCCGGGTAGTAGGGCGAGAGCACCAGACCCGTCGTGTCGCGCACCAGCTCGGCCACGCCTTCGCGCGCAGCAAGCTCGTCGCACAGCTCGCGGGCGCGGGCGCACTGCCACACCACGGCGTCGCACAGCGGCTCGCCCGTCGTGCGCTTCCAGGCAACGGTAGTCTCGCGCTGGCTGGAGATGCCGATGCCGGCGACGTCGGCCGGATCGACCCCGGTCTCCTCCACCACGGCGCGCGCCACGGCCAGCACGTTAGCGGCGATCTCGGCTGGATCATGGCTCACCCAGCCGGCCTCGTTGACAATCTGGCGATGCGGGCGATCGGCACGATGAATCAAATGGCCGCCCTCGTCCACCAGCAGCGCCTTGGTGCCCTGCGTGGATTGATCGATTCCGATGATGTAGCGGCCCATGGCCACCCCTTTCAAAACGAATGTGACAAAGGGGCGGTCCCTTTGTCACATTCCAGTTACTCTGCGGGCAAGAACTCGGCGACGGTCTGCGCGATTCCGGCACCCGTCAGGCCGTAGTGCGCAAAGACCTCGGGGCTCGTGCCGGTGATGACCGGCGCATCGGGCAGGGAGAGGCACTTGACCGGACACGGGCAATGCTCGCCCACGACCTGCGCGACCATGGAACCCAGGCCGCCGAAGGGGCTGTGCTCCTCGACGGTCACGACGGCGCGCGTGGCACCGGCGGCCTCGATCACAGCCTCAGCATCGAGCGGCTTGACGCAATACATGTCGAGTACCGTTGCCGAGATGCCCTGCTCGGCCAGCAGATCGGCGGCGTCCACGGCATGGCGGACCATCTCGCCGGTGGCGACAATCGTCACATCGGCGCCGCGACGCACCCAAGTGGCGCGATCCATCTGGAACGGGCACTCGTCCTCGGTGTACACGTCCTCCACCGGGTTGCGGCCCACGCGGATGTAGGCCGGCTTGTTGTCGGCGACCAGGGCACGCACGAGCTCGGCGGTCTGGAATCGATCGCTCGGCAGATACACGCGCATGTTGGGAATCGCGCTCATGGCGGCGATATCCTGCGCGGAGTGATGGCTCATGCCCAAGGCGCCATAGGACACGCCGCCCGAGATGCCGATGAGCTTGACGTTGGTGTTGGAGTACGAAACGTCGACCTTGCACTGCTCATACGAGCGCGTGGTCACAAAGGACGCCGGCGAGGCGGCCCAGGCCTTCTTGCCGCACGAGGCCATACCGGCGGCGATACTCACCAGGTCCTGCTCGGCGATGCCGACCTCAATGGACTGCTGGGGATACTGATCGAAGAACGGCGTGAGCGATGCGGAGCCGCGGGAGTCGGAGCACAGGACGACGATGTCTTTATCGGTTGCGGCGGCCTCGAGCAGCGTGTCGCAGATAGCCTTGCGGTTGGCGATCTTGTTAGCCATTGATAGCCTCCTTATGGGCAGCGAAATCGGCGATGATCTGGGCATATTCCTCATCGTTGGGCAGGTGATGATGCCAGGCGGCCTTGTCCTCCATAACCGGCGAGCCGTAGCCCTTCACCGTGTTGAGGATGATGACCGTGGGCTTACCCTTGGTCTCGGCGGCCAGCGTCAGCGCGGCGTCGATGGCCTGGACGTCGTTGCCCGGAATGGACAGCACGTTCCAACCGAAGGCGGCCCAGCGCTCCTCCTGCGAATCCTGCTTCATGACGTCCTCGGTGCTGCCGCTGATCTGCAGGCGGTTGCGGTCCACGAGCGCGCACAGGTTATCGAGCTGGTAGTTGCCGCCGCTCATGGCGCCCTCCCAGACCGAGCCCTCGGCAAGCTCGCCGTCGCCCATGATGGTGTAGACGCGGTAGTCGCGGCCATCCATCTTGCCGGCAAGCGCCATCCCGACGGCCACGGGCAGGCCATGACCCAGCGAGCCCGAGTTCATCTCGATGCCCTTGAGCTTGTTGTTGGGGTGGCCGATGTAGGGGCTGCCGAACTTAGAGAAGCGGGCCTTGACGTCGTCGAGGTCCAGATAGCCCTCGTGGCAGAGCACCGCGTAGTAGGCCTCCATGGCGTGGCCCTTGGAGAGTACGAAGCGATCGCGGTTGGGATCGTCGACGGTCTCGGGAGAAATGTTGAGGTGGTTGGCATAGAGGGTCATCAGCGCATCGATGACCGACATGTCGCCGCCGATGTGCCCGCCAGCGCCAGCCATGATGATATCGACGCAATCGCGGCGAAGGTCCCAACGCAGGGATTCAAGCTCTTCGATAGTTGCCATTTCTACTCTCCTCGCAGGTAAGCTTTGACGTCTTCTTCGATGGGGTCGTACAGGTCGGGGACAATGCCGATGTACTTGCACGCCTCGTAGAGCACCGGCACCACGTTGGCGTGAATGGCGACGCAGTGGTGGATGTAGGGACCCTCGACGATCTTGGCCTCGAGGCGCTTGAGGTTGTCGACCTCGACCCACAGGTAGGTGCCCATGCCGGCCGGGCCGTCGATGCCGCGGGCGTTACCCAGCAGCAGCGAGTACTCGCCGTTGTCGCCGTCAAAGCGGGCAAGGGTGAGGTCGCCGTGCTTGGCCTCGGCCGTCAGCGCGCCGGGGTGATCGAAAGCCAGCGGGTAAGTGAGCTTGGGCTTGACGGCCGCGCAGCTGCAGGGCCAGGGGCCGCAGTGCTGCAGCAGCTCGCCGTTCTCGTTATCGGGATGACGCACGGTCCAGTCGGCGAACATGCCGCGGTGACGGCCCAGGTCGGCGGCCTCGACCATCAGCGCGGTGATAGCGCCATGGATGTCGGTCTCGCAGACGATGGGGATGCCCATCTCGTTGAGGATTGCGTTGGCGGCGCAGGGCATAATGCCCAACTCGTCCTGCAGGGCGTTCCAGCACTGGATGGCGCCGGCGTTGCAGCCGTACTTCTCGACCAAGCGCTTCATGGCAATGGCGAGTCCTGCGACCGCAGGAACCTTGTCCTCGGGGATGCAGATCTCAAAGCTGTCACCAATGTGGGCGAGCATGGCTGCCATGGCCTGCTCGTCGGCCTGGGCATCGCGCACGGCCTGGACAAGCTCGGTCATGGGGATGGGCGAAAGCTGGATATTGAACTTTTCGAGCAGCTCACCCTCGTTGCACATCGTGGACCAGAAGTCGAACGGACGGGTGGCCATCTGCAGAATGCGGGTGTGCTTGAAGGTCTTGACCACGTTGCACACAGCCAAGAAGTCCCAGACGCCGCGCTCGAACTCGGGGTCGGTCAGGCGGCAGTTGGTCATATAGGTGAAGGGAACCCGGAAGCGGCGCAGGACCTTGCCGGTGGCGAACAGGCCGCACTGGCTATCGCGCAGACGGGTGCCATCGGGCTCGGGGCGCTCGTCGCGCGGGCCCCACAGCAGCACGGGCAGGCCGAGCTCGCGGGCAAGGCGGGCGCAGACATACTCGGTGCCAAAGTTGGCGTGGCACAGCATGATGCCGTCGACGCCCTCGGCGCGGAACTTCTTGACGATAGGCTCGATATGGCTGTCATCGAACAGCAGGCCCTCGTCGTTGATGTCGTCGATATCCACGATGTCGACGCCGATCTCGCGCAGGCGATCAGCCGTCAGGCCGCGATACTTGATCGCGTCCGGCGCGCTAAAGATGCTGCGGCGCGTGGGCACAAAACCGAGCTTGATCTTATCCATGTACGTCCTCCCCTAGTCACATGTTCAGTAAACAGACGCGTGTTTCGTTTTGTTCTGTTTACTAAATGTTTTACTCTTCTGTTTAGAAGTTTAACGCGAAATACCCGTAGACGGTAGAGAAATCAGCCTAAACGGTATGTAAACAATCTGAACATACAAGGGGAACAAAAAGAGGGCCCCGAAGGACCCCCTCTTTGAACGACGTTATGCGTGCCGCCCCGCGCATCTTGGCACGGCGCGTGCGATGCCGCTTTCGCCTAGAGCTCGCGCACGCTCTGGCGCTCGACAAAATAGGTCGATACGGCTGTCTTGCAGGTGTAGCTCTTGGGATTGCGGATGTTGCCCACCAGACGGCGCACCGCGATCTCGCCCACCTCGTGCTTGGGAACGTGCACCGTGGTGAGCGGCGGGTTGGAGAAAGCGCCCAAAGATAGGTCGTCAAAGCCGATGATCGAAACATCCTCGGGCACGCGTATGCCGTGCTCGTTCAGGGCGCGCATAGCGCCCACGGCGAGCACGTCGTTCTCGGCAAAGAAGGCCGTCGGCAAGTCATCGCGCGAGACGCCGTCGAGCCACGCGCCCATGTCGCGATAAGCACCCTCGAGCGTGGTGCCCAGCGTGACGTGCCAGGTCGGGTTGGCCTCGAGGTCCGCATCCTCAAGCGCTTGGCGATAGCCGCGCTCACGATCTTTAAAGTTGCGAATGCGAAGGTCGCCTGCCAGGTAGCCGAT
Source organism: uncultured Collinsella sp. (assembly GCA_900546115.1). Lineage (GTDB taxonomy): Bacteria > Actinomycetota > Coriobacteriia > Coriobacteriales > Coriobacteriaceae > Collinsella. The sequence goes on along the minus strand of URBQ01000001.1, from coordinate 26,919 downwards.
TTGTCTGTGGCCCTTCTCGATAAGGTAGTCCACGGCACGCAGCACCGAATCGGTGTTAGCAATGACCACGGCATCGAAGTACTGGCGATCGCTCCAACCGTCGAGCACGATCAGGTGGGCGGCAGCGTTGGCGAACAGGGCGTAGTCTTCCTCGCCCAGCTCGGTGCCCATCAGCACGATAGCAGCAGACGGATCGGCGATCAGGCCCTCGACCTGCGGGCGCACGGCGTCCAGGTCGCTAAAGTCGAGTGTGACAAAGCTCGTGCTCATGCCGTGACGACGCGCCTGGCGCTCCACGCCCTCGATGACCGCGGGATGGAAGGTGCTCTCGTCCAGGATGGCGCCCGTCTTGCGCGCAAGTACAAACTGGATGCTCTCGAGCTGCGTCGACTGCTGATAGCCGAGCGACTGCGCACACTCCAGGATGACCTTGGCGGTCTCCTCGCTCACGCTGCGCTTGCGGTTGAGCGCGTTGGACACGGTTGCGGGCGAAAAACCGGTGATGCGGCTGATCTCGCGAACACTTGCTTTGGCCATTGGTCCCCCTAGCGGCGGCCGTGGTGGAGCATCGCGACTCGATGGCTCGGCAACTAAACGGCCGCAAATTCAAACTAAACATAATAGTAAATGTTTATGAGCTAGTTTAGCCTGTTGTCAAGCGAAGTGGCACGACTATTCCCCCAACGGGCGCATTTGCTCGGTAGCTAAAAAAGCCCCGTCCCAAATTGACTACATGGGGCGGGGTGCAGGAATCGTTTAACCTAGGACGCGGGCCATGCGCGCCTTAAACTCGGACAGGAAGCGCGGGGCGTCAACGGTCAGCGCCACAAGCGCGCTCTTGTCGGGATCGGACAGGCGGTGCTCGTCGCAGATGGTGCGGCCACGGTACTCGCCCAGCAGGTCGACACGCAGATTGCAGCCGAGCGCACCCACGAGCGTGGGGTCGATCGCCACGGCAACGGCCAGGGGATCGTGCAGTGCGCAACCACCCAGGTAGGGTGCGTTCATCTCGTACGAGCCAATGTAGTGCTCGACCATGCTCGCAAATGCGCAGCCCGCCATGGTGCCCGAGCCTGTCCAGCCGGCAACATCGCGGCGCGTGAGCACCACGCGATGCGTCACGTCCAGGCCCACCATGGTGAGCTTGCGGCCCGAGCGCAGCACGGCATCGGCGGCCTCGGGATCGCTTGCCATGTTGGCCTCGGCACCCGCGCTCACGTTACCGGGCACGGTCAGGGCGCCGCCCATCACCACCACGCGGCCGATAGACATCATCGCCGCCGCATCGCGCTCCAAGGCAAGTGCCAGGTTGGAGAGCGGGCCGGTCGCTACGTAGACCAGATCGGGCCCATAGGTGCGCGCGGCATCGATCAGATAATCGACCGCGGCATTGCCATCGGCCGAGGTCGCCCCCACTGGCTCGTAGGGAGACGCGGGCACGCTCGCGCCGCCGATGCCGTTCTTGCCGTGGATGAGCGTGGTGGACGCCGGTGGCGTATAGGGCTCGGTCGCCTGTAGGGGACGGTCGGCACCCAGATACACCGGCACCTCGGGACGACCCAACAGGTCGAGCACCGCCAGGCAGTTATGCGCCGACTGCTCGACGCGCACGTTGCCAAAGCACGTGGTGATGCCCACGAGCTCCACCTCGGGGCTCGCGATGGCATAGGCAAGCGCCATCGCATCGTCCACACCCATATCCAGATCAAGGATCAGCTTCTTGATTGCCATTGTTCTACTCCGCTTCTCCGTCTTGTACGTAATCGTCTAAACCAAACGCGCGCTCGACTTCGCCACGCGTGGGAATCGACTGCTGTGCACCCAAGCGCGACACCGTCACCGCCGAGGCACGGGCACCCGCGGCCATGCACTCAAAGAGCGGCAGGCCCTCCAGACGAGCCGCGGCAAGCGCACCGATAAACGTATCGCCCGCGGCCGTCGTATCGACCACCGTGCTCGAAAGCGCCGGCATGCGCAGCAGCTCGCCGTCGTCGCCGAGCGTAACCGACCCGGCACCGCCCAACGTGATGACCGCAGCTCCGGCACCCTTGGCGAGCAGGGCATTGAGCGCTGCGGCGCAGCTCGTATCATCCGCGGGCAAGATGCCCGTCAGCACCTGGCACTCGGTCTCGTTGGGACAGACCAGGTCGACCGCCGTCCAAGCCCCTGCCGGCACGTCACTTGCCGGCGCCGGGTTAAAGACCGTATAGAACCCCAGCTCGTGAGCACAAACGAGTGCCTCGGCCGTCGCCGCCAGGTCGCATTCGCCCTGGGCGATAAAGACGCTTCCGGCAGCCGGGGCAATCTTGCTGGCGTCGCCGTCGAGTTCATCGGCCACCAGGCACCTCAGCGCGCAGGCAACGTCCTCGCCCGTAAGCGCATGGTTGGCGCCCGGCGACAGCACAATACGGTTGTCGCCACCAAAGCGAATGATGGTCGCCGTTCCCGTCTCCACGTCGTCGCGACGCGCCACAAAATCGCAGCTCACGCCAGCGTCTTGGAGCCCCGTCACGAGCGACGTGCCAAACGCGTCGCGACCGACCGCACCGATCATGCATGTGTGCGCGCCCATGCGCGCAGCCGCTACGGCCTGGTTGGCGCCTTTTCCGCCGGCGTTGGTGATAAACCCGCTGCCGCCGACGGTCTCGCCCGCACGCGGCATGCGCTCGCACGCCACCGAAAGGTCCATGTTCATGCTGCCGAACACCGCGACGATGCCGCAATCTGCCATGGAAACCTCCTCGTCCGCGGGCTCTGCACCCGCTGCCGGTCGTCGATCGTGCGCTCTCACGCCTCTATAACTTTAGTTCACTTTGATGTGGACGCGCGCTTGAGCTTGCGCCAGCAGCAAGCATTCACAGGAGCAGGCGGCTACAATAAAGGCGTGCTGATTATTCTCGTCATTTGGATGATGTTTTATGGAACAATTCCCGCGATCGAACTCGCGCAGCTCACGCCACTCGAGCGATCAACAGGCGCCGCACGAACGCTCGCGCGCCAGCCGCCAAACCTCCGAGCCGCGCCAAGCCGCAGACCCCCATCGCGCGTCTGCCAACAAGGGCGCCCACGCCAGCAGCGCCACAAAAGAGCAGGTGCCCGCGCGCCCCAAATCTCGGTATATCCCCGCCCTCGACGGTCTGCGTACGCTCGCCGTCGTCGCGGTGGTGCTCTATCACCTCAACCTCGCGTGGGCTCAGGGCGGCCTGCTCGGCGTCACGATCTTCTTTGTGCTTTCGGGCTATCTGATCACGCGCTTGCTGCTCAACGAAGTCGCTAAGACCGGCCGTATCGACCTTAAGAGCTTCTGGATTCGCCGCATCCGTCGCCTGGTCCCTGCCGTGGTAACGGTAGTGTTCGTGACCTGCGCACTGTGCACCATCTTTAACCACGTGATGCTCACCAAGATGCGCCCTGACATCCTGCCGTCGCTGCTGTTCTTCAACAACTGGTGGCAGATTGCCCAAAACGTCTCGTACTTCAATGCTCTGGGCGACCCCTCGCCGCTCACGCACTTTTGGTCGCTTGCCATCGAGGAACAGTTCTACCTGATTTGGCCGCCACTGCTGTTTGCCATGGTATCCATGCATGTGAGCAAGCCCAACACGCGCCGCGTGGTTCTGGGCCTTGCCGCGGTATCTGCCCTCGCCATGATGGTGCTTTACAACCCTGCCGCCGACCCCAGCCGCGTGTACTACGGCACCGACACCCGCGTGTTCTCGCTGCTGCTGGGTGCTTGGATGGCCTTTATCCCCGATCGCGACCTGGCGCCGGTGCGTCTCGCTCATCGTTTGGGGCTCAATCGCCTGGCTGGCGCCGCCAAGCACGACAAGAACGCCGAGGGCAAACCTGGCGAGAAGGCCGACGAATCAACCGAGACCGCCCCGGCACAGCCGAGCGCCCTCGTGCGCTTTTGGTCCTCGCCCGCATCCATCGATGTGTTGGGCGTCGTGGGTCTGGTTGGTCTTGCCGCCATGGTCGCGCTCACCAACGGCTACACCGCGTTCCAGTATCGCGGCGGCACGCTGTTATGCTCCATCCTCACGCTCATGGTCATCGCGGCCTGTGTGCAGCCCCAGGGAATGGTTGCCCGCGCGCTGTCCGCCGAGCCGCTCGTGTGGGTTGGCAAGCGCTCGTACAGCATCTACCTGTGGCACTATCCGCTGCTGTTGCTCATGAACCCGGTCGCCAACATCAACGATACGCCCTGGTGGCAGTACATTTTGCAGGTGCTGCTGGTGGTCGCCGTAGCCGAGTGCTCCTATCGCTTTATCGAGACGCCGTTTAGGAAGGGCGCCTTCGGCCGTACCGTCGCCGAATTCCGCGATGGCACCACCACGCCCGCCAACTGGGCACGCGCGCACGTCCCTGTCTGCGCAGTCTGCGCTGTCGTGCTGGTCGTTACACTGGGCGGCCTGATCTTTGTGCCCGAGACGTCTGCGCTGAGCGGTGAGGGCGCCGAAGTTCTGAACAAGGAAGCCAAAAACACCGCGCCCACCGACCAACAGGCGGCCGACGACACCGACAAGGACAACGACGGCTTCCCCGATGGCTCCTACGACCTGTTGATGATCGGTGACTCCGTGTCGCTGCGCGCCGTTGATTCCTTTGACGGCGTGTTCCCGCACAGCCATATCGATGCCGAAAAGGGCCGCCAGTTTGATGCGGGCCGCGCGACATTTGAGGGCTATATCCAGCAGAACCTTGCCGGCAAGATCGTGGTCTTTGCCCTGGGCACCAACGGTTTGGTAACGGACGCCCAGGTCGACGCGATCATGGCCGACGCCGGCGAGCAGCGTACTGTCGTGTTTGTAAACACGCGTAGCCCGCAGCCGTGGGTCGGGTCCACGAACCAGGCCATCGCCAACGCCGCCACGCGCTACAAGAATGTACGCGTTATCGACTGGTACGGACACAGTGCCAACCGCAACGACCTGTTCGATGGCGACGGCACGCACCTGTCGACCACCGGCGTGACCGAGTACCTCAACCTGATTCACGATGCGGTCAAGAAAGACCTGCCCGTGCACCCCGAGGACCACGTCAACGATCCGCAGCCGGCAGCCGTCAAATCCGCTGCCGATGCACTCGTCAGCGCCCTCGCCTACAAACCGCACAAGCTAGGCACCGACAAGTAACGCGCAGCCAAATCTGCTTCCACCCGCAGCAAACAACCCAAAATCGCTCTTTTCGAGCCGACTCCGAGAGGCCGTGGGCAAAAAACAGGCCGCAGCCCATCGCTGCGGCCTGATCGGAAGCAAAAGTAGGCGCTACGCGCTGTAGCCCATCGCTTGCAGCACAAACATGACGACCGTCAGCACCGTAATCACGCCGATAGTCGCCCACGTGAGCACGTTCCACACGCGACCGTTGCGGTTGGCCCCCATAATGTGGCGATCCGCCGCGATAACCACCTGGAATACCAAGACTACGGGCAGCAGCACGCCATTGATGACCTGCGAGGTCATCATAATCTGGAACAGGTCGACGCCAGGCATGAGCACCAGCACGGCAGAAATGCCGATGATGGCCGTAATGATGCCGCGATAGACCGGGGCCTCGTCCCAACTGCGATCGGCGCCGCGCTCCCAACCAAATGCCTCGCAGATGGCACTCGACGTAACGCCCGGCAGCACGCAGGCAGCCAAAAAGCTCGCTGCGACCAAGCCCGAGGCAAACAACACCGTGGACCACTGGCCCGCGATGGGCTCCAGCGCGCGGGCGGCATCGGCGGCATCGCTAATCTGAATACCCGCCGGGAACAGCACCGTACCGGTCGTGATGATAATAAAGCCCGCAATGATATCAGCAGCGATCGAGCCGCTCACGGTATCAATACGCTGCAGCACGATGTCGTCCTCGCCCGCATTCTTATCGACCACGTTGTTCTGAGCCAGAAAGATCATCCACGGTGCGATGGTGGTACCGATCGTTGCGACCACGAGCGACACGTAGCTGGGGTCGTTTTGAATATTGGGGACGACCAAGTCGACCGCGACCTCGCCCCAGTTGGGGCCGGCCATAAACGCGGCGACGATGTAGGTCACGAACACGCAGCTTACCAGCAGCAAAATCTTCTCGATGCGCTGAAAGCTACCCGACATGGTAAGCATCCACACCAGCAGCGCCACGAGCGGCACCGAAATGCTCGCCGGCACGCCAAACAGAGCAAGGCCACTCGCGATACCCGCGAACTCCGAGATGGTCACGGCTGTGTTGGCGATCAGCAGCGCCGCCATGGCCAGCACGCTCTTACGCACGCCAAAGCGCTCGCGAATGAGAGACGCCAGGCCCTTACCCGTGACGCAGCCGCAACGCGCCGCGGTCTCCTGCGTCACGATAAGCAGCACGGTCATGACGGGAAGCATCCAGAGCATCTTGTAACCATAGCTGGCGCCGGCGCTGGAATACGTAGCGATGCCGCCGGCGTCATTACCCGAAAGCGCCGCCAACAGACCGGGGCCCATAGCGCCAAAGATGGCGGCGATAGTCAGCTTTTGCTTGGTGCTCGCCTTTTGCTTCGTGTTTTGCACGCGACCACCTACCCCATGACCGACATGGTGAGCAGCACCGCGGCGATGCAGTACGCCACGCATGAGATCATGACGGCAATGACGTTCATGGCGGTACCCGACGTATTGAGGTCGTGCTCGTCACGCCAGAACAGCACCATCAGGTAAATCACGGCGCTCATGTTGCCAATCAGACAAACGATGGCCGCAATGTTAAAGCAGCCGGTAAAGAGCTGTTCCTCAAACATGGATGCGTCGGGGAATGCGGCCGTGCGCACCAGCTGGGCGCACAGGTAGGTCACGAGCGACAGGATCAGGCCCATTCCCGTGCTCTGGAAGAAAAATCCCAGATACGGCTTGGGCTCATCGTCATGGCCGTCGTATTCCAGGAAGTAGTTCTTGACGAACGACACCATACGCGAGGCAGCCAGCAGCACGAGCGGCATGGCACACATGGGAAACACCACCAGATGCGCGGAGCCCAGCGCCGTCCCCAGCACTGTTGCCATGATGCACGAGGCAATACCCCACACGACAACCCAGTACTGGCGATGCACAAACCAGCTGAGCACATTCGTCGAGTCGTCGGACGCGCTATCGCCCGAGCCGACGCCTGCAATCTGCAGGTCCTCCTGGTGCTCCTCGGCGATTACGTCCATGGCGTCGTCAAAGGTCACGATACCCAAAATGTGACGGTTCTCATCGCAAACGGGGATGGCAACCAGGTCGTACTTGGTCATCTCGTCCGTTACGTCTTCCTGGTCCTCGTCGGGCGACACATAAACCAGGTCGCGATAGGCCAGCTGGCCCAGCGTGGCGTCGCGGTCGGCCACGATGAGCGTGCGCAGCGAGAGGACGCCGGTGAGCATGCCGCTCGGGTCCTCGGTATAGACGTAGTAGACGCTCTCGAAGTCCTCGTCGAGCTTGCGGATCGCCTCGATGGCGTCACCAACCGTCGCCGTGGCAGGCAGGGAGACAAACTCCGAGGTCATGATACGGCCGGCGGTGTTGTCCTCATAGCCCAGCAGGTTACGAATCGCCTTCTCCTCCTGAACGCCCATCAGGCGCAAAAGCTTCTCGGCCTTCTCGTAATCGAGCTCGTCGATCAGGTCGGCAGCGTCGTCCGGGTCCATCATGGCCAGCATCGACGATGCGTCCGTATCGGACAGACCCTCGAGCATCTCGGTCATAAGCTCGTCGTCATCGAACTCCGAGATGGCCTCGGCGGCCTGGGCGGTATCGAGCTGCGCGAACACCTGCGCACGCAGGCGCGGGTCGAGCTGCTCGATAATGTCGGCAATGTCAGCAGGGTGCAGCTCGCCAAGCGTCTTGTGCGACACCGACAGCTGGATGTTTTTAGTCGAACGATCGAGCAGGTCCATATAGGACCAGGCGATGATATCCTCGCCGAGCGGTTTGCCCAGGTGCTTCATAAAGCTCTCGACGACATGCTCGAGTGCGGGGCTGATCGCGCGCAGCAGACCGCGGGCACCAACTTCGGCACCCAGCAAGCGCAGCTGATTTTCGCCCGACATGGAAAACTTGATGTCGTTTACGCGCACGACCTTCATGCCCTGCGTGTCGACAATCTGCTTGTTAAGCACGTCGCGGGCAAGCAAAAGTTCGGTCGGCTGCAGGTACGAAAAACGGATTTCGGTGGCCGGCGACTTAAGGTGTACACCCGTCTCGTCGATACGGTCGACCCATTTGCGCCAGCTGATCATAAACGGCGTCTTGCCGGGTCCGCGGAACGCGAGCGACGTCACGTGCGGAAAAACTTCGCCGGTAGCAATGCCAAAATCGTTCACAACGCCGAGCTTTTCGCCATCGACGTCCAAGACCGGCAGTTTGAGCATCTCACTCAGATAATTCACTGGTGCTCCCCATCATTATCCCTTCGGACTGCGGCCATGCCGGCACGCCGTCCGTGGACTTTTAGATATGTATACGCATGCGCGGGCGGCACGCCGCTCGGCGCTCACACCCCGTGCATGCGCAAGAAGCACCTGCAAGGGGTCATCGACTGTATGGTCGAGGTTTGGATTTCACCTGCAACCTTTCTCTTGACCCTTGTTATCCGCAGTAACTATAGCATCAGCATCGCGCCGTGGCGCCAAATTTATGCTCCAAACATCGCAGGCATACCAAACGCTGACGCATCCGTGACATAGTCATTGGGGACATTCTTAAACGACTAGTCTGTGGTGTCGTCATCTTCGGCGAGCTGGGGGAACACGGCGTTTTTGGGCATGGTGACCTTCGTCAGCGAGGTGAGCTTTTTGCTCAGCGATGTATCCGTCTTGACCAGATCGCTCAATGTCACGATTTTGTAGCCGTCGGCAATAAGCCCGTCGATAATCTGCGGCAGCGCCTCGAGCGTCTGCTCGGCACATTCATCGTTATCGGTCAGCAGCACAATGTTGCCCGGCGTCACCGAATCGAGCACCGTCGAGACCTGCTCGTCGGCACCGTTGAGCAGCCAGTCGCCCGAATCGATATTCCACGAGACCACGGCAGACACCAAGTCCATCGCATCAATCCAGTTTTGCTCGTCAAAGGCTGCGTAGGGAGCACGCAAAAGCATCGTCGGCGTTCCGGTCGCAGACTTGATCGCCTCAGTGCCCTTCGAAACCTGCTCGCGCACCGCATCGCGGTCCTGGCCCTTGAGCGATTCGTCACGGTAACTGTTGGAGCCGACCTCGCAGCCAGCATCGACAATCGCCTTAGCCGTGGCGGGCGAGGCCTCGGCCGCATCGCCCGACAGAAAGAACGTTGCGGTGACGCCCTTTTCCTTGAGCACCTGCAAGATCCGCTTGGTCGCTCCGCTCGGGCCCTCATCAAACGTCAGCGCCACGTACTTTTCGTTGCCCTTGGGCGCCACGCTCGCGCACTCGACCACGCAATCGGTGGCAGGCACGACCTCGCCGCGGTCCTGCGTCTTACCCGATTGCTCGCCGACCCACACCTCGGAGCGACCCTGGATACCCCACGTCTTAACGTACTCGATGGCACCCGTGCCCTCGACCTTGAGCTTGGGCTCGATAACCGTCGCCTGGACCTCGTGCTTCTCGTACATGTCACGGCCGTCTTTGACCGTCACCTTCTCGCCGCCCGTAAGCTCGCGGCTTTTCCACTTGCCCTGTTTTATGCGCTTGCCGTCCACTTTTACCGACAGCTTTTCGCCGCCATGGCGAGTAAGCACGCTGTCGTCAACGGCCAGCAAGTCCCCGGCGTCGTAGGTATCGGTCAGCTCGTGGTCGTCGATGAGATTTTGCAGCGTAGATCCGACGCGCACCGCAGTCTCCTGGCCGTTGAGGACGACATCCACGCTGCGGTTGACGTAGCCCACGACGGCAGCGATAAACAGCACGAGTGCGCAGCCCACGGCGATGAGCGCATAGGGCAGGCGAGACGGACGACGGGGCGTGCGGCCGCTGCCGATGCGAGCGCTTCGGTCACTAAAGCCGCGGCTATGGTTGAGATACATCGCGCCGGGCTTACGGTGACGCTTGCGCTGACCGCTGGGCAACTGCCCCAGATCGCGGCGCGCCGTCGGACGCGCGCCCGAGCGTCCGTGTGAATATGATCCGTTTTGGCGCATGTGCCCTCCCCCATAAACACAGCGAGCCGGAGCAACATGTCTCCGGCTCGCCTCCCGTCATTTGGTACGTCGCTATTTGCTAGCTTTTGACGAGCCCCCGCTCGCCTTTTGATATTCGTCCTTAAAGGCCTTGAACATACCGCGCGTCTTGCCGAGCTGCTTGCCCAGCGCGCGACTGCCCTTGTCCACGGCGACCGAACCCTTGTCATCGAGCACCTTAGCGCCCTTCTTGACCTTATCGCCCACCACGACGCTTGCCTCGGCAGCCTTTGCGGCGGCGCCGCCCGAATACCTGAGCGACTTGACCTCGTCCGAGACAATCATCGCGCCGTTCTCGTAGCCGCGCAGCATCGTCGGCGGCACCTGCGTGTCGCCCACCAGCATGCTCGATGCGGCGCTGGCGGTCACATAGAATGTCTGCACGATACCCGAACGCGGCTTGAACTCCACATCCGAGCAATAGCCCACGGCATCGCCCGACTCCGTGCGCACGTCCATGCCAACCCAGATAATGCAATCGTCCAGGTTGATGTCGAGGCGCTTGGCCGCAGCGGCATCGTAGGTGCCCTTGACGTCGTCAACTGCGATGGCGCCCTCGTAGACGCCAATGGCATCGAGCGCCACAAAGCGGTCGGGGCGCTCGATCATACCCGCGATATCGGACTGGCGAACCATAAAGCCCACCACGCGCGTACCGCCCGGGGTAAAGACCGGGAAGTGAATCTTGCCGAGCTTTTTAGGGCTGCGCGGCGTGCCGTCCTTTTTGGTGCGCTTATCCTCGGTAGGCTTGCGATAGATCTTAGCGCCGACAAAATCCCCGGCGCGCATTATGCCTCGGTCGAAGGCTCCGCGGCCTCGGCGTCAGCCTCGACGGCGTTCTCGACCACGACATCGGCGGCGGGCGTCACGTTGCCGCCCGAGATGGCGTCGTTGAGCTGCTCTCGCAGCTGGTCCATGCGCTCGCGGGCAAGGTCAACCTTGGCACGCAGGTCATCGGTCTTGGCATCGACCATCGGGCCAAAATCGTTGACCGCAGCGCGGGCCTCCTCGGCACCGTGCTCGTAGGTGTCGCGCATGTTATCCCAGGCGTCGTTGGCGATATCGGCAGCCATGGCGCGGGTCTCGGCGCCCGAGCGCGGAGCCAGGGCAACGCCGATAATGGCGCCGGCGGCGGCACCGAAGAGCGCACCCGAGATAAAGTTGAAAGTCTTACCCATGTTCATTCCTCTCCTGCGGGCACCTCGGCGCCCACCGTTTGAATGCTGTCCATTATACCCGCAGCACAGCGCTTGCCGTCTTGCTCATCTGCGTACGGTAAAGGCGCAGGTACATAATGGTGATAAGCGGGTGAGCCTACTCCTGCGGCATGGCAGGCATGACCACCGTGGCGGCCGGGTCCTCGCCGGCGCCGTCAACGAGCGGCAGCGCTCCCTCACGCGCAGGGGCAACCGGAGCCGTCGCCGCACCACCGTAGACGGCAGCGGGGGCCTCATGGCTCTCGGCGGTCGCGCCCTCGGTATCGATTACTTCCTGCGGCTCGTCGTCAAAGCTCGGGACGCCCTGGGGCTCCGCGGACTCGGCCTCGACGGCCTCCTCGGCAGGTGCCTCGTCGACAGGCTCGACGGCCTCCTCGGCAGGCGCCTCGCCCTCGTTCGCGTCCCCGGTCTCGCCCTCGGCATTCGCGGCGGCGACGGCCTCGTGCGGGTCCTTGCCCTCGGCCTCGGCGCGCATGCCCAGTACCAGGTTGCGCAAACCCGCAACCGTACCGTCCACATCGGGAGCGGGCTGGTCGGCATGCAGATAGGCCCAATCCATCATAAAGGTCGCCGAAGACAGCGCGCCGATGGCCAGCGCGTCGTCGGGACACGAAAGCTCGACCTCAAAGACACGCTCGTCGTGCTCGCTTACGCGGGTGCGGCCGCACGAAATGCTGCCGGCAAGCCCGGTCTCGTTCATGAGCTCGACCGTCACGTGCTCCAGCAGATGGCAAAGCTCGGTCTGGCCCATGCAGTCCTGGAATTCGCGACCGGAATCGCCCAGGCACAGATGCTTGGCAATCGCGGGTACCAGGTAGTACACGCGCGCCGTGGCCTCGATGTCCTCCGAGGTCATGAGCGGCATGCCGGGGTTCACCAGCACATGCGCGCAGATCTTGTCCTCGCTGACGGTGACCTTAAGGATGTTGAACAGGCCTGCCATAACTCTCCCCTACTCTTCCTTGCCCTACTCGTCGCCGTCGTGCGGGTCCGCAAAACCCGCGTCCGGCGCCGCCGGCTTATCTGCCGAGGACTCGGAATCCTTCTTATCGGTTTCGGCCGGAGCGATCACGCGAATGAGCGAGATGCGCTGGCCACGCATCGACTGCACCTTAAACTTGTACCCCGCAACCTCAAACACCTCTCCGATGTCGGGCACCGAGTCGCAAAGCTCCAAAATCCAGCCGGCGATGGTCTCATAATCATCGCTTTCCTCGAGCGGCCAACCAATCTCAATCGCGTCATCGCACGAAAAACGCCCATCGACAAGCCACTCGCGGCGCGAAAGGCGCGTGAGGTACTTGTTGTCGGGGTCGAACTCGTCCTCGATCTCGCCCACGATCTCCTCGACAATGTCCTCGATGGTGATGATGCCGGCCGTGCCACCGTACTCGTCCACGACCACTACGATCTGGTCGTGCGAGGTCTGCATCTCGGACAGCAGCGGCAGGATGTCCTTGGTGTCGGGCACAAAGGTGGCGTCGCGCAAAAAGTCGGCGATGGGCTGGTCGCCCTTGCCGTCGAGCGAAGGCTGAATCAGGTCCTTGATGTGCGCGATGCCGGCGACGTTGTCGGGATCCTCATGATAGACGGGGATGCGGCTAAAGCCGGTCTGGCGCATAGCGGACAGCACGTCGGCGACCGTCTCGTCGTCCTCGCACATGGTGGTGTCCACGCGCGGCACCATGACCTCGCGGGCAACGGTGTCGCCCAGGTCGAAGATCTCGTGGATCATGCGCTTTTCCTCGTCGAGCAGATCGTCCTGCTCCGAGACCATGTACTTGATCTCTTCCTCCGAGACGTTCTGGCGGTCATCGGCGCTCTTGATGCGCAGGATGCGGGCCAAGCCGTCTGAGCAGGCACCGGTCAGCCACACGAGCGGACGGGCGATCTTTTGGAACACGGAGAGCGGTCCCACGACCTGCTTGGATACGCCCTCGGCGTTAGCGAGACCGATGCGCTTGGGCACAAGCTCGCCAATCACGATGGACACAAAGGCGACGGCGACGGTGATGATGACCGGCGCCAGGCCGCGCGCAATGGCGGAGAGCGGCGCGATGCCAAAGCTCATGAGCCACGTGGCAAGTGGGTCGGACAGGCTCGTCGAGGCGACGGCGGACGAGGCAAAGCCCACGAGCGTGATGGCGACCTGGATGGTGGCGAGCAGCTGGTCGGAATCGGCGGCCAGCTCAATGGCGCGCTCGGCGCGCTTGTCGCCTTCCTCGGCCTCGTGCTCCAGCACGGCGCGCTTGGCCGTGGTGAGCGCCATCTCGGACATAGAGAAGTAGCCGTTGATGAGGGTCAAAACAAGGGTGGTGATAAGGGAGATGGTTATTTCCATCGGGAGTTTCTCGAACCTCCAAGATTCGGGACGTCAGGGTAAAACGTTGACGGCGGATACGGCAATTGCACCGGCGCCCAAACGAGGACGCGGGCACACAGGCATGGTCGCTAGATTACGAAGAGGATCACCGCCATGAACTGGAAGATACTGCCGGCGAGCACCCACAGGTGAAACACGCTGTGCAGATAGCGCACGTTTTTGGCGATATAGAACGGCACGCCCGCGGTGTAGCACACGCCGCCGACGGCGAGCAGGGCAAGCGCCACGGGGTTGAGCAGTGCCACAAGTTCGGGCAGCTTAAAAACAACGAGCCAGCCCATCAGCAGGTAGACCAGGCCACTTACCCAGTGCGGTTGACGCTCGCGCATAAAGCACTCGAGGGCGATGCCGATAATGGCGATGGCCCATACGACAAAGAACAGCGCAGGGCCGCCGTCGTTTGCGAGCGTGATGAGGCAAAACGGCGTATAGCTGCCGGCTATGAGCAGGTAGATGCAGCTGTGGTCGATAATGCGGAACACGCGCTTGGCGCGCGCGGGCTGAATCGCGTGGTAGAGCGTGGAGGCTAGGTATTCGAGGATAATGCTGACGCCATAGACAATCGCCGCGGCCACGTGGGCCGGACCTCCGCCGCGCAGGGCGGCGAATACGATCAAGAGCACCAGACCCGCGATACCCAGCAGGCAGCCGACACCATGGGTGACGGAGTTCATGATCTCCTCGCCCACCGTGTAGTGTGGAACGGCCGCGGTCTTGGGTCGCGGCTTGGAACTGTCGCTCGAATCGGACATGCCGGTTACATCCTCCAACGTAAAGAGTTCTCAACACTATATCAAAGCGTCTAGGTACGTGCGAAATTTGCACCATATGTGACCCTTTGTTTACCCATTCTTTGCTTGTTGACGCATCAACGGCGAACGTCCATAATGCGCTTGCATTAAATGTTGATGTATTAACATCTTATAGGAGAATTCCGCATGACTCAAAACGCACGTTCCCATCGAAAGCTCAAGATAGCCGGCATCGTTGCACTGGTGGTTGTCGTTGCGCTGCTCGGATTTGCCGGCAACTTCCTGTTTGACTTCGCGCTGAATCCCCGCGCGCCGTACACCATGAAGATGATGCAGGATAGCAAGAACGACAAAGACGGTGAGCAGCCGGATGCCGAGGACACCGAGGCGCGGGCATGGTTTAAAGAAAACCGCAAGAGCAGCAGCCTCACCGCAGATGACGGAACCGAGCTTGCCGCTTGGTATTTTGCCGCCTCGGAGAACACCCACGATTACGCCGTCTGCCTGCATGGATATACCAACGAGCCCATCGGTATGGCCCGATACGCCAAGCGCTTCCACGACCGCGGCATGAACGTGCTCGCGCCTGCCGCCCGCGCCCACGAGCGCTCCGGCGGCGATTATATCGGCATGGGCTGGCCCGAGCGGCTCGATGTCGTTGCATGGATTGGGCGGATCGTTCAGGCTGACCCCGAGGCGCGCATCCTGGTCTTTGGCGAGTCGATGGGTGCAGCAACCGCTATGAATGTCGCGGGGGAACCTCTGCCCGCAAACGTAAAATGCATTATCGAGGACTGCGGCTATACGAGTGTTTGGGACGAGTTTTCTCTGCAGCTCAAGGACGTGTTCGGCCTGCCTAGCTTTCCCTTACTCGATGTAGCAAACTTGGTGTGCAACGTGCGCGCAGGCTACGACTTTCATAAGGCGAGCAGTGTGGAGCAACTCAAACACGCGACGGTTCCCATGCTGTTTATCCACGGCGACCAGGACACCTTTGTGCCGTACGGCATGCTCGACCAAAACTACGACGCGTGCGCCAGCAAGGTTAAACAGAAGCTCACTATCCACGGCGCCACCCACGCCAAGAGCGCGCAAGTCGACCCCGAGCTCTACTGGAATACGGTCGACGACTTCCTCGATAGGAATTTTTAGGGAAAAAGCAATGTCCGTGGCTTTATCTGACCCCCTATTTTCGGAAGTATGCGGCAAAATCTGGAACTGCCAACCAGACCGCAGTTTTATCAACAAATTATCAGGGGTTTTGTTGCCAAAAAACGTCGTGTGCTCGGCGGTCTCGAAATTTGCCGCATACTTCCGGAAAACCGCCCGCGAGCGCTGTGCTCGCGGGCGGTTTTTGCTAACGTCGCGCTACAAAAGCGCTTGATATGTCCAATAGTCAGGCGCTATTTGACCTCGATGAGCTCGTACTTGCTCGTGCCTAGGCCGATCTTCTCGGCATGCGCGATGCACGCGCGCCAGTCGGTGTCGGGATGCGTGATGCAGAAGGGATCCTTGGCCTGCTCGCCCTCCAGATGCTCGTGGTTATGCTCCATCTTGGCGGCGCTGTCGGTGAGCTCGGTGTTGGGCAGCGGCTCGGATGCCATGACGGCATCGGCGCAGGCCTGGTCGATGGCGACCGGGTCGAAGCTCGCGAACATGCCGATGTCGTTGACGATAGGCGTGTCGTTTTCGGGATGGCAATCGCAGTTGGGGCTGATATCCATGGCGAGCGAGATGTGGAAGCTCGGACGGCCGTCGACGACGGCCTTGGTGTACTCGGCGATCTTACAGTTGAGCACGTCGGCCGCGGCGTCATAAACGGGCTTGATGGCGTCCTGGTTGCACACGCCGATGCAGCGGCCGCAACCCACGCAGCGATCGTGGTCGATGGCGGCCACGTAGACCGTGCGGGTGTTACCGTTGGCAAGCTCGCGCTCGCGGGTATCGTCAAACGAGATGGCGTTGTGCGCGCAGATCTTTTCGCAGGCACGGCAGCCAACACAGTGCTCGGTCGCGACGTTCGGCTTGCCGGCGGCATGCTGCTCCATCTTGCCGGCGCGGCTGCCGCCGCCCATGCCCAGGTTCTTCATGGCGCCGCCAAAGCCGGCCTGCTCATGGCCCTTAAAGTGGGTGAGGCTGATCACGATATCGGCATCCATGAGCGCCTGACCGATCTTGGCCTCGTGCACGTACTCGCCGCCCTCGACCGGGACGAGCGCCTCGTCGGTACCCTTGAGGCCGTCGGCGATGATGATCTGGCAACCCGTGGCATACGGGGTAAAGCCGTTCTGATACGCGGTATCGATGTGCTCGAGCGCGTTTTTGCGGCTACCCACATAGAGCGTGTTGCAGTCGGTGAGGAAGGGCTTGCCGCCCAGCTCCTTCACGACATCCGCGACGGCGCGAGCGTAGTTGGGGCGCAAAAAGCTCAGATTGCCCAGCTCGCCAAAGTGAATCTTGATAGCGACGAACTTGTTCTCAAAGTCGATCTGCTCAATACCGGCGTGACGGATGAGGCGCTTGAGCTTGTCGAGCTGGCTCTCGCGAGCATGCGTGCGCAGGTTGGTGAAGTACACCTTGGCGGGTGCTGCGGGTGCAGTTGCAGTCATAGATATATCCCCTCGGTCTATATGGCGTTACAGACATAGAGGATGGTACCCGCTAAAGTAGGGTCAAAGTCAAGCACGAAACCTAGTCGTTGGGGACAGACTTAAATGACTGAAACCACTCATTGGGGACAGACTTAAATGAGTACCGCCAGGGACAGTCCCCGCCAGCCCGGCCAGCGAGCCGGCGAATCGGCAAAGACCGTCCCCGATGACTAGTCGTTTAAGAACGTCCCCAACGACTAATAAGGGGCTACTCCTGCACCTTGAGGGCCTCGGCTAGGCTGACGTGCTTGATAGAGCGCGTGTGTAGCAGTGCCACGACCAGGTAGGTCGCAAAGCCGATGCCGACGCATGCAGCCATGGACCAAGCGGGCACGTAAATCTCGATATTGCCGTTATAGGCGAGTAGCATCGAGCGGAAGATGGCCGTGAGCGAGCCGATGATCACCGGAAGGCTCAGCACGAGCGACGCCGCCACGCACAGCGTGATCGAGCGGATGTACAGATGCGAAATCTCGCTATCGCGATAGCCAAAGACTTTCATGTAGCTGATCGACCGGGCGCTGTGGTCGACCACCGCTTTGGTCAGCAGGTACATAAACAGCAGGAAGATAAACACCGCGAGCCCGATCATCATTCCGATCATTTTGCTCATCATGCCGATGAACTGGTCACCCACGGCGCGCATGTCGTCGGGCGTGGTGTCGCCGGCAAAGTAACGAGCATCGAGGTCGAGCTTCTCGTCGCTCACATAGCCGTTAAAGTAGGCGGCGTCGTTGTCGAACAGCTCGTTAAAGTCGTCGATACTCGTATAGATATTCATGTCCGACTTTGAGCCCCAGGCACAGTCCTTGCCCGTGTACTCAAGGGAATAATGCTCGCCCTCGTACTTGTCGCCGAGCGTGACCTTCTGGCCCTCGCTCCAGCCAAACTTATCGAGCAGACCGCCGCCAAAGACGACGCGCCCATCGCCGACGTTGAGGTCTTTCCAATAGCGCGAGTTGGGCGAGATGCCGTAGACGGAAATCGTCTCCTCGCCATTACCATCGCCGCGGTCGTATTGCAGCTGGTAAACGGCATATTTCTCGGCCTGCGCGATTGCGCCCGCGCCGTTGTCGGTCGTATTGACCGGATGGATGTCATCGTTGTCAGTGTCGATCTTAGAGGCCTTGTCAATCAGGTCGATAGCCTCGTCGCGGTTGCAGCCGAGGGCATCGGCAAGGTCATCGAGGCGCGCATAAAGCGCATCTTTCTTGTCCTGGACCTTGGCGAGCGCGTCCTGCGCCGCGGCCAGGCTCTCGGCAGACGGAGATGCGGTCGAGGCATCGGCTGCCGTCTGCGCTGCATCGGCCGCGTCGTCAAGCTCGTCATCGGCATCCTGGGCGGCGGAAAGCAGCGCACCGTCAACCGATTGCAAGCGCTCGAGTGCCGACCACTGCTCGCGCTCCTCGGCAGTGCCCTCGAGCTCCAGCGGCGCCTTGAGCGTGTACTGGTACTCGGCGACCAGACTCGTCTCGAGGTTGTCGGCGTAGTGCGTCATCGTGGGCAGAATCGCCAGGCCAAAGAGCAGCAGCAGCGAGGCAAACGCAATGCCCACGAAGAGCGTGGCGAAGTTGCCCAGGTTGCGCAGGAAGATGCGCAGGCGGAAGCGCGAGACAAAGCCCATGCGCTCCGGCAGCTGCAGGCCGCGCTTGGTGCCCGATTTGCCGCTCGCCTCGTGACGAAGGAACTGCAACGGCGTCTTGCCCATTTTGCGAAGCAGACCCACCAGCGTGATGAGGATGAGCGCGGCGGCGGGAACCACGGCGCACTTCACAAAGATCTCCCAGCTCCAGTACACCTGGAAGGGCGGCAGGCTGTACGAACCGTAATAGAGGCCTCGCATGGGCTCGGTAAAGAACGCAATGCCGAGCGCGGTGCCCAAAAGCGCCGCGAGCACGCCCACGATGGCGGGAAGCGCCAGGTAGTGCAGGACGATCTCGCGACGGCGATAGCCGCTGGCGAGCAGTGTGCCGATGATGGCGCTCTCCTCCTCGATGGTGGCGTCAGTAAGGACCACAAAGACAAACGCCATGATTACGATGATGATGTCGAGCAGCGTCATCCACATCATGGAGTCGCCGTCCACGTCGTCGCGCGCATAGCCAATGCCCTGATTGGAATCGGCATCGATTAGATCGTCCACGCGCGCATCGGCGTCGGTCAGTGCCTCGACCATATCTTGCTCGGCGTCGATGCGGTCTGCAGTGGAGAGATCGCGATCGGTAAAGGTGAAGGAGTACGTATAGGCGGGCGCACCACCGGCATCCTCGAGCGCGGCAAAGCCGGCATCGGTGACCTCGGCCACGCCATAGGTGATGGTGTTCACCGTAAAGTCCGAATTGTTGAGGAACAGCGCCTGGCTATCGGGCTGGGTCATGATGCCGCAGATGATGTAGGTGCGACCCTCAAGCTCAACCTTATCGCCCACGGCGAGGTCGTTGTTGGTGGCAAAAACGCGGTCGATTGCTATCTCGTCGTCCGCCTTGGGTTCCTTGCCCTCACAGTAGGACGCGATATCGACCTTGGTGCGGTGCGCATAGGTGCGCAGCGTGCGCTTGGTGCCATCGTCGTCGGACGCCTTTTTGATGATGGCGTCGATGGAGAAATTCTTGTAGAGCGTGACGCCGCCGACGTCGCCGGCTGCGTCCTCGGCGGCCTTGAGTTGATCGTCGGTAGCCTCGAAGGAGATGGTCACGCGGCCGTCCTCGATCGTGTACGCATCGCGCATGTCGTCGATAAGGCAGCCGATGGAGTGGGCCGCGAGCAAAAAACCCGAGGTAAGGGCGATGCTTCCGCACATGAGTAAAAATATGCCCAGGTACTTGCCGATATTGCGGCGCAGCTCGCGCGGGAGACGTTTTGCGAGAGGTGTCATGGCGCCGCCTACCAATCGAGCTCGGCGGCCGCGACGGGCGACTCGTTGAGCTCATCCTCGACGATGCGCCCGTCGCGCAGGCGCAGTACGCGATTGGCCATGCGCGCAATGGCGGCATTGTGGGTGACGATGATGATGGTGCAGCCGTAGGTGCGGTTTACATCCTCCATGAGCTGCAAGATTTCCTTGGACGTCTTGTAGTCGAGCGCGCCCGTGGGCTCGTCGCACAGCAGCAGGCCCGGGTTTTTGACGAGTGCGCGGCCGATGGCACAGCGCTGCTGCTGGCCACCCGAGACCTGGCGCGGGAACTTGTTGCGGTGCTCGTAGAGGCCCAGCGAGCGTAGCAGGTCGTCGATGTTGAGCGGCTTTTTGGACAGGTGCGCCGTGACCTCGATGTTTTCCTTGATGGTGAGGTCGGGCACCAAGTTGTAGAACTGGAACACAAAGCCCAGCTCGCGACGGCGATACTCGCCCAGATCGGTAGGCTTGAACACGGTGAGGTCGCAGCCGTCCACCATGATGGAGCCGCCGTCGGCATCCTCCAGGCCGCCGATCAGGTTGAGGAATGTCGATTTGCCCGAGCCGGAGGGCCCCAGCATGACGCAGATCTCGCCGCGGTTGATGGACGTGTCGATGCCGTCGAGCACCGTTAGGCGTGCATCTCCATCGCCGTAGTGCTTTTTGAGACCCTTAACCTGAACGTAGGCTTTCTGCGTTGCCATGGTATCCCCCATTGTTAGCCTCGTACTACTTTATGAGCATAATAGTAAACCTTGGCAAACTATTTTGGAGCGAGGCTCGGAATTTATTTCAGACTAGTCATTGGGGACGCTCTTAATGACTAGGTGGCTAGGCGCGGGATTTGGCGCGTGCGAGGGCCAGGCCTACGGCGGCGATGGCGACGGCGAAGAGCACCGTGACGCCCAGGTCGCAGGCGATGTCCCCCAGCACGGCGGACGTCAAATCCGAGGCAAGCGCCTTGCCGATCGCATCGTTCACCCAAAACGTCGGCACAAAATGCGCCACGGTCTGCACGGCCGAGCCCATGAGCGACAGCGGCATCCAGGCGCCGCCCAAAAACGTCATGAGCATGCCAAGCAGGTTGCCCACACCGTTGAGCAGCTCCTCGCGCGCACCCAGGCTCGCAAGGGCAAAGCCAACGGCCAGCGGCGTGCACGCCAGGGCAAACGTCGCCGCCAGCGCCAAGCACACACGGCCCACGCCGACCTCGGCGACCGCGCCGGCAAAGCCCACGACGCCCATCATGCTCGACACAAACCAGATGCAGACGGTGAGCACGGCGGCGGCGGCAAACACGGCAAGCGAACGTTGGCACTCGGAGATTGGGCCGGCATCCATACGATGCACGCGCTCGGGCTCGTTCATACCCGAGAACACCAGCCCCACTGACACGATGACCGACGAGATAATCGCGTATGCACCAAAGTTGAAATACGACTCGAGCGTGGCGGCAGCAGTCGAGTCGACCCTGACCTGCTCGATCTCGACCTCCGCGCGCTTCGCGGCCGCATGTTCGGCAGCCTTGGCGACGTCGCCGTTGGAGGCGGCGGGCTCAAGTGCGGCCGCAGCGCCCGCGAGCGAGATCCAGCGCGAGGTCTCGGCAGACGAAAGCGCCGCCGCCATGGTGCCGGCACCGTAGGTCACATCGAGCTTGGGCAGAGACTCCCCCGCGCGGGCGGCTGCAACAAGATCGTCCTCAAACCCCTCCGGGATAAAGAACACGCAATCGGCACTGCCCTTGGCGCTGTTGCTCTTGGAGAGCGCGTCGGCAAGGTCGTATGTGTCGTCGCCGACGCCCGTGACCAGGTCAAAGCGTGAGCCCAGGTGCTTGGTAAGCGCCCGCGAAAGGTCGCTATTGTCGCGGTCGACCACGATCACGTTGGTGTCGTAGGGCTTGTACTCGGTAAGCTGCGACGAGTTCCAGCTCACCGAAGCCGCGATGAATACGCCCATGAGCGAGATGAACACCGTATAGATGAGCAGGTAGAACGGGTGCGCCAGCGCCATGCGAAGCGCGGTCTTAAAGGTGCTCATAGCGGCTCCTTCCAAAGATCAGCGTAGCGGCGGCGACAAACACCAGGGCCATCAGGACGAGCGCGCCGGCGCGAACAGCGAAGGGCCCCAGGTCCTCAAAGAAATACAGGCGATTGAACATGTCGCAGATGAGCTTGACGGGGTTGAGCCAGCACTCGACCGGACAAGCGCGGGCGACGTCGTCGGCAAGCGCCATCGCCGGCTCGCCGTAGAGGCCGGCGAACAGGGCGCACGTGGTGGCAAAGCCCGTGAGGATGCCCGACTTGGATGCCTTGCCGCCCTTAACGGGAAGCGTGCCCACAAAAAGCCCCAGGCCCGTGGCGGCAAGCGCGGATGCAGCCCCGCCCAGCAGGCACAACCCCTCGCGCCCGCCAAAGTCGACGCCCACGACCAGGCGCACGTAGCCGATCGCAACCGCCATCGATGCAAAGGAAACCAGCCACGAGCCGACAAAAATGCCGGCCAGCGACGCCGTCTTGGAAAGACCGCCCACGCAGCGGCGCGCGCCAAGGCCCGACAGATTAGGCTGCAAATCGACGACGCTCAAGGCGGCAAACTCGGCAGACATCATCGCGACCAGGCCAAAAAGCGCGTAATAGTAGATGACCGTGCCATCGGGCGTGGCACGAGTCAGGCTCATGCGGCGGGTTCCGCCCTCGAGCGACAGGGCGTGCGCAACCGCCGCCGGATCGGCGAGCGCCGCCGGGTTGTCCTGGGCAATCTGGCGCATGAGCTCGACATTTTGCGTATACGAGCTTGCCACCGTTTCAAGGATGCTGCGGTCGGTGAGCACCGACGAGGCGCGCGAGCTGTCGTAACTCGACAGCAGCGTGAGCCTGGGCGTGCCCGCGGCATCAACCGTATAGATGCCCGCGACCTCGCCGGACTTGAGCGCACGGTTCGCGGCGTCCACATCCTCGCACTCGTGGATCTCGAGCAGCTGATCGTTGTCTTCCTTGGCAAGCGACGTCGCCACGCCCTTAAAGGTCGAAGCGTCCCAAGCCTCGTCCGCCACGACGGCAACCGGCACCGGGTCGATCTTGCCGTCGGAGCTGAGGTTAGCAAACATAAACATGAACATCGTGGAAAGTGCGACGGGAAAGAGAGCACCCCAGACCCACGTGCTCGGCCGGCGCAGCAGCGTCTTGACCGTAGTGATGATGGTGTTGAACATGGCTGCCCCCTAGTCGCGCAGCTCGCGGCCGGTGATCTCGAGGAACACGTCGTTGAGGGTCGGCGGTTCGGAATAAATGCGGCCGAGCGCCACGTCATGCGAACGCAGCACATCGAGAATGTCCGTCAGGTTATGCGGGCTCGCCTCGCACGAAAACGTGAGCTGGCCCGCCGTCGCCGACAGGTCCAGGACATGCGGCAGGCTCGCGACGGCACCGAGCGCCGCGCTCGGCACCTCGCCGACCTCGATCACGATCTTCTCGCCCATCTGAATCATGCGCTTGAGCTCGTCGTTGGTGCCCTGCGCCAGCACGCGCCCGCCGTCCATGATCATGATGCGGCTGCAGATCTGCTCGACTTCCTCCATGTAATGGCTGGTGTACACCACCGTGGCGCCCTCGTCGCGCAGGCGGCAGATGCCCTCCAGGATGGCGTTGCGGCTCTGCGGATCGACTGCCACCGTGGGCTCGTCAAAGAAGATGAGCTCGGGCTTGTGCGCGATGCCACAGGCAATGTTGAGGCGGCGTGCCAAGCCGCCCGAGAGCTTTCCGGGACGAAACTTGGTAAAGTCGCCCAGGCCGACAAAGTCGATCGCCTCGTCCACCAGCGCGCGGCGGCGCTTGCGGTCGTTGACGTAGAGGCTGCAGAAATAGTCGATGTTTTCGCGCACGGTGAGCTCGTCGAACACCGCCACCTGCTGTGGCACCACGCCGACGCGACGCTTAAGGTCGTAGCGGGTGGGCGTCATGGGCTCGCCGAACAGCTCAATGGTGCCTTTGTCGTAGGCAAGCAGCTGCAAGATACAGTTGATGGACGTGGTTTTGCCCGAGCCGTTGGGGCCCAGCAGGCCAAAGATCTCGCCGGGGGCGATGCTCAGGTTAAAGTGGTCGAGCGCAATAAGGTCATCGTAGCGCTTGACGAGGTTTTCGACGTGGACGATGTCTGTCATGAGGCGGCCCTTCTGTTGGTCGTGGCCCGGTACGATTGCATCATCGCAGGAGCGGACGGCGCGCACCAGTGAGCTTTGTCACGAGTGCGAGGGGGCGGAGGCGAAACCCCCGCTCGCGCGAGCGATCGACGCCGCTTTGCCGCGCGGGAGGAATGTCACGGTTGCCCCGGGCGGCGCCTCCCCCGCGCGCGGCTTCGCGTACAATACCCGTATGAACAGGCTTTTCGACAAATCGATCGTGCTGGCGTGCTGCATTGCGGCCGCCACGGGCCTTGCTGTGGACGCTCGCCTGGTCGCGGCGTTTTGCCTTGGCGTTATTGCCACCTCGCTGGCCGAGCTCGCACAGAAGGAACGCACGAGCCGCACAAGCGAGGCCGCGAGCTACGCTTACATCATCGCGGCTGTCTTCGTGCCGCCGTTTGTGCCGTTTGCGCCCCTCGCCCTCTATGACATCGCGCGGCGCGTGCGCCGTGAACGCGTTTGGGTCGCGCTGGGCATTGGCGTCGCCTTTGTCTTTGCACTCGTCGCGGACCTTCGCGCCGACGCGCTTGCCGCTCGAACGCTCCTGCTGACCGCCATCCTTTCAGTCGCCGCCACCCTACTGTCACTGCGTACCGCCCAGTTGGAGCGCGAGCAGCAGCGCATGCGCCGCATCCGCGACGAGCTGCAGGAACGAGCCCTCGCGCTCGAAGCGCGCAACCGTGACCTTGCCGACCGCCAGGACTACGAAGTCGAGCTCGCGACACTCGCCGAACGCGCCCGCATCGCGCGCGAGATCCACGATAGCGTTGGCCACCAACTTACACGTGCCTCGCTGCAGACCGAGGCCCTGCGCGTCGTGCACGCCGACGAGCCCAGGGTTGCCGCCGATTTCGCCGACGTCAAGCACACCGTTGACGAGGCGCTCCAACTTGTGCGCGCCAGCGTCCACGCGCTCAATGACACTGCCGCCGACCTCTCCGTACAGCTCGAGTGCATCGTGGAAGGCGCGTGCTCAGATGGCGGCCCGCAGATTGAGCTTGAGGTTTTGGCCGAGCATGCGCCCGCCAACATCACCAACTGCTTTGCGGCGGTCCTGCGCGAGGCGCTCTCCAACACCATGCGCCACGCCCGCGCGCAAAACGTTGTTGTGCGATGCTTGGAGCATCCATCGTTTTACCAGCTCATCGTTACCGACGATGGCACGGGCGGGACCCAGACGGGCGGTCGCGGCATCGCCGAGGGCATGGGGCTCGGCTCCATGCGCGAGCGCGTCGAGGCGCTTGGCGGCACCTTCACCGCCGGCCCGCGCGCCGGCGCCGGCGGCTGGCGTGTGTTTGCCACCGTTCCCAAACAGCAAGGAGATGAGGCCCGATGAGGCTCATAGTTGTCGACGACGACCGTTTGGTGGTCGATTCGCTCAAGATTATCCTGGGCGCACAGCCGCAGATCGAGGTGGTGGGTACCGGCGCCAATGGCGACGACGCGGTCGCGCTCTACGCCGAGCACGCGCCCGATATCGCGCTACTCGACATCCAGATGCCGGGGCGCGACGGCCTTTCGGCGGCACGCGAGATCCTCGAGCGCGACCCTGCGGCGCGCGTGGTGTTTCTGACAACATTCTCGGATGACGAGTACATTGTGTCGGCGCTCAAACTGGGCGCCCGCGGCTACCTGATCAAAACCGATGTCGCCGCCATTCCACCGGCGTTGGCGCAGGTCATGGACGGTAAACGCGTGCTCGAGGGTAAGGCGATCGAGGATGTCGACTTTGATGGGGCGGACGCTGAAGCCGGTGCGACCCGCCGGCCCGCGGCCTTTGCCGGTCTGACCGACCGCGAGTTCGAAGTCGCCGAGCTCATCGCCCGCGGTCTCGACAACAGGGAGATCGCCGCCACAGCCTACATGGGCGAAGGCACCGTGCGCAACCACATCAGCTCGATCCTGGCCAAAATGGACCTGCGCAACCGTACGCAGATCGCCATCGCCTACCTGCGAGGGCAGTTGCCCGAAGATTGACCGCCCCGGCAGAGTAAAATGGCTGTTACCGATTTAATGCCATTTCAAAACTATGTCGGTTTACTACGATGAATCGCCCACCTTCGATCACGGCAAATTGAGCGCTTGCAAAACCGCAGGTAGAACGCTTGCGATATTTAGAAAAATGCAGTCATGGTCGGGAATGTCGAATTCGTCGTAGTAAACCGGCATAGTTTTGTTCGGTCGGCCCTGCACGAGCGCCTCCGCAAGGCTCGCGGGACCAAAATGATCTGCTTTCTTCCGCCCGCGGAGATCGGCTGACGGCGCTCGCCACGAAATGGGCCCATCTACTACGTTTGACTCGATACCCCCGACCATAACCGCTATTCATGAAAAATCGCAGGCGTTCTACCTGCGGTTTTCATTTCGCATTGCTTGCCGTGGTCGAGGGCTGCCGCCTAAACGTAGTAGATGGGCCCATTTCGTGGCAGACGAGTCACGCGATAGCCCTCGCGAGGCCAAAATAGTCCGTTTTCCTCCGTCCACGGGAGTTAAAGGGCTGTTACGGATATGCTGCCATTCCAAAACTACGCCGGATTACGGAGCTAAAGTCGGAGCCCTCATCCATACCCCCTATTTTTGAAAAACAACAGGCTATCTACCTGCGGGTTTGTTTTTGCGATTTTCTGTATGGTCGGAGGTTCGCTATCCAGTCCCGTAATCCGGCATAGTTTTGTTCGCAGCGGCACAACCGCG